>DASXVE010000013.1 GCA_036504445.1 Candidatus Aquicultor sp. | reverse complement strand
TACGCCTTTTGTAACCAGGTCATCGATGAGTACACCGATGTACGCCTGGCTGCGATCCAGGATAAACGGCTCTTCGGAGCGCACTTTGCGAACGGCGTTAATACCGGCGATTAAGCCCTGGGCAGCGGCCTCCTCATAGCCGCTGGTGCCGTTAACCTGTCCTGCAGTAAACAATCCCGGTATTGTTTTTACTTCTAAGCTTTGCGAAAGCTGATCCGGGTGGAGAAAATCGTAGGTAACCGCATAGCCTGGTCGCATAATGCGAGCATGCTCTAAACCTTTAATAGAGTGAACCAGGTCTACCTGCACATCTGCCGGCAGTGATGTAGATAAGCCCTGGATATAGTATTCCTGGCCGGTATCGTCTTGGGGCTGCAAGAAGATCGGATGGTGGGAGCGATCAGGGCTGTGAACCACCCGGTCTTCGATTGATGGACAATAGCGCGCGCCGGTATGACGGCCCTCTGTGGTAAACAATGGCGAAGCTTCCATATTATCTACGACCAGCGCTCCGGTTGCCTCTGTTGTTTTTGTTTTGTAGCAAACTAACGATTGCGGTGTGAACTCCCGGGTCCAGAACGAGAATGGTTCAGGCGTGGGGTCCGGCGCTTGTACTTCCAGGGCAGCAACATCTGTGGTTGCCGCATTTATCCTGGGTGACGTGCCGGTTTTAAAGCGCCCCATCCTGATTCCCAACCTCGATAAGCACACTGAGAGCTCCGGCGCTGCGATTTCCGCGTGGCGGCCCGCCGGCTCACGAACCTTACCGTAAGCGATCTCGCCACCAAGAAATGTGCCCGCTGTTAGAACTACGGTTTTCCCGGCGAATCGCTCACCGAACGCCGAGGTAACGGCAATACCTGTATCCGTCGGCCGTATATCGACAATTAACGCTTGGCGGATAGATAAGTTTTCCGTGCGCTCAAGTAGAAACTTCATCGAAAGTTGGTATTGGCGCCTGTCAACAATAACAAAGGGCGCTTGAACGGCCAACCCTTTTGCAGTGTTTGACCGGCGAGAGTGCAGCGTGCACGCATCCGCACGACGGGCCATCTCGCCACCCAGCGCATCAATCTCACGCACCAGCTGGCCCCTTCCCGGCCCTCCTATTGATGTGTTGCACGGCAATATTGCTATTGTATCTAGGCTAATTGTTAAAAGAAGCGTCACCGCACCCATGCGCGCCGCAGCGAGTGCGGCTTCACAGCCGGCATGCCCCGCTCCGATAACAACTACATCATAAATTCTGTCTTCTACCATTGTTATTCCGTCCTAAATGGCGCATTTTCCTGTGAAACGCGCGTGTTACGTATAAAATGCCAAATGTTCTTGTATCAAGAACATTTGGCGCATTGCATTACTAAACGAGCCCTTCTGCTTTTTTATCTTGTTCATTATTTGTTTACTTACCTATGCAGAACTGGCTAAATATCCTACTTAAGATATCCTCGGTTACCGTTTCCCCGGTTATCTCACCCAAATCGCGCAAGATGTCGCGAAGTATCATCGCAATAATTTCTTCCGGCTGCTCGTCCCGTAGAAGCGCTATCGCTTCATCGAGTCCATGTAGGGCTTTATCTAAAAGTTGTTCGTGCCGTGCATTTGTAATGATTGTGGTACCAGGTGCAGCGATGTCTCCGTCAAATAAAAGTTTTTCGACAGCGCTCTCAAGCTGGTTGATGCCGTCCCCGGTGTACGCCGAAAGCTCTACGATCGCGTTTATTTTGTTATCCTTGTACCTTGCGCGCGCGCTTTGCGCTTGCGGAAGATCGCTCTTATTAACAACGAGAATCGATGGGGTACACGGCAGCTCGCCAATAAGCGCGTCATCGTCTTCAGTAAAATCATTGCTGCCGTCAACAACACAGATCACCAGCTCGGCTGTTTGCATGGCTTTCTTTGTAAGTTCAACACCGATGCGTTCGATATGATCGTCTGACTCGCGGATTCCGGCGGTATCCTTCAGAATAAGCGGGATTCCAGAGACCGTCACCGTTTCCTCAATAACATCGCGCGTCGTTCCGGGAATCGGTGTAACAATCGCCCTCTCGCGGCGGAGTAACGCGTTGAGCAGGCTCGATTTACCCACGTTGGGCCTTCCCACGATCGCCACGCGAATGCCCTCTTTAATCATGCGACCGCGCACTGCAGTCGCGAGCAGTTCGTCGATGTGAATGTGGGTTTTCTGTAGTAAATCAAGCAGCTCGGTTAGCGGTAGGGTTTCGATGTCCTCATCCGAGAAATCGACGGCCGCTTCGACTTGTGTGAGCACGTCGGCTACACGCTCGGCAATCTCGTTTATATTGTTTGAGAGCCCGCCTTCCAACTGGTCGGCGGCAGCTTTTAGCGCAATCTCCGTTCGGGACTGAATCGTGTCGATAACCGCTTCTGCTTGTGTTAAATCGATCCGGCCGTTTAGAAACGCCCTCTTGGTAAATTCACCGGGGTCGGCAGCACGTGCACCGGCTGCTAACGCAAGTTGTAGTGTTTTTCTCACCGCCATAATACCGCCATGACAATTTATCTCGACGACATCTTCCTTAGTATAGGTATTCGGCGCACGCATGACCGTGATAAGTGCCTCGTCGACTCGGCTTCCATCCACCGGGTCGACGACATCGGCCAAGCACATACTATGGCTTTTCCTGTGCTCAAGCGCTGTCGCTGTTGTATTTCTACAAGATACTATCTTTTGTGCAATTTTTATTGCATCGTCGCCGCTGATGCGAATAATGCCGATTCCACCCTCACCCATTGCGGTAGAAATTGCGGCAACCGTATCATTAATATACAACCGTATCACGGCTTAAAACCCCTTGCCTTCCATATTACTCACCTATTTTACTGGCAGGTATGTTCATTATTAGTTAACAGCTGTTAACTAATAATGAACGGGCGCTTGTTAACTATTTATGTACAAATGTTCATTTGTGCTTATGGTCTTACTTATTAAAAAACACCCGGCTAAGCCTTGCCGGGTGTTTTTTGTAATATTGGTAATACTGCTTCGATTATACCTTTGGTGTAATTACCACTTGCCGGCTTGGCTCCTCGCCTTCGCTCACCGTGTGCACCTGGTCGTTATCTTGAAGCGCCAAGTGTACCATTCTTCTATCATATGAGTTCATCGGCTCCAACGCTACTGCACGCCCCATGCGAAGCGCCTTGGTCGCGGCGATTCGCGCTGTCTCGGTCAGTGCTTCGGCACGGCGCTGACGGTAGCCCTCTACATCGATAATAACTTTCTTATCGGTACCGGCTTTTTTCAACACCACATTTACAATGGTTTGAATTGCGGCAAGTGTTTCGCCGTGCTTGCCGATGAGTACCCCTGGGTCGCTCCCCGAGATATTGATCTGCACCACATCCTCGCCCTCAACAACTACAATGTCACCGCTTACGTGTGATGTGTGCATAATGTCTGCAATCAGTGCGACCGCTTTATCAAGCCCGCTTTCATTTTGTGAGCGGTCGGCGTCGCTTTGCTTCTCACTCTTTTCGGTTTCAGCCATATGTTCATCCTCGGCAATAGTCGCTCTTACCCTAGCTTTACCGCCGCCCCTCCCAAAGAAGCCTTTTTTCTCTTCTTCGAGTGTCTCTATCTCGACTTGTGAGCGATCGACGCCGAGTTCGCTGAGCGCCGTCTGGATTGCTTCCTCGACCGTGCCGCCCTCGGTTTCAATTGTTCTCGCCATTTTTAACCTCCGCTTTTGTTGACGCGAGCCGGACCATCACATATTGCTGTCCAATTGTCCAAATATTTGTTGTCACCCAATATACTAGGACCCCGGCTGGTAGGCTCCAACCAAAGATAACCATGATAGGCATCATATAGAGGCCCATTTTTTGCTGTTGTGGGTCGGTCGTCATCATCCGCTGCGGTATATAGGTGGTGGCCGCTAAGAGAAGTATTAGTATCAGATATGGGATAAACGGCATAAACCCCATAGCATAGCTCTTGCTCGGCGCAAGCCCTAATTGAAAGAACCCGAGTGATGTTGAAGCCAAAATTGCTTTGTTTACACTTAGCATCCGAAATAGCGCATAAAATATCGGAAGCTGCAGGATCAGCGGCAAACATCCGCCTAGCGGGTTTACTTTGTGCTCCGAATAAAACTTCATCATTTCTTGCTGAAGTTTTTCCTTGTTGTCTTTGTATTTGTCCTGCAGTTCACGCAGTTTCGGCTGTAACCGCTGCATCTCGTACATTTGCTGTGTCTGACGCACTGTCAGCGGCAATATAACTATTCGCACTAACACAGTCAGCAGTATGATGGCGACACCATAATCCGACACCACATTGTTGTGCAAAAACGTTAAGATGCTCGCAAGCACATCTATAATGGGCTGTAGCAAGCTTGTTCCTCCTTATCTATTTTACTGGATCGTATCCTCCCGGAGAGAACGGGTGGCAGCGTAACACGCGGCCTGTGGCCATGACCCCGCCTTTTATTAATCCATGTTTCTCTATCGCTTGGAGGGCATAATGCGAGCACGTCGGATAAAACCTACACGATGGTGGTGTTAGTGGTGATATTGCTTTTTGGTATATTTTAATCAGCGCTATCGCAATCTGTTTCATGATCTTTATTTATAAGCCCTGCCTTTGCGAAAATATCAATAAAAGTCTTTTCAACCTCGTGAAAAGACTTTCCCTTGATTGGCTGCCTCGCTATGATAACAACATCATAACCCTTTTTAATATTCGCTGCGTTACCGCGGATTGCTTCTTTCAGAAGCCTGCGTATTCTATTACGAGTAACCGCAGATCCCACTTTCCTTGATACCGAAAAACCGATGCGCAGCGTACCTCCGTCCCGTCGCATGAAATAGACTACGAGGTCTCTGTTGGCCTTCGATGTGCCGGCCTTATATACCTCTTGATAGTCTTTCGCCGCTGTTAAGCGCTGCTCCCGGCGCATATCGGTTAAGCAGAAAGGCGTTCGCGGTTTTTCCGACGGCGGTTTGCAATAATCTTGCGGCCGGAGCGCGTCCGCATTCTAATTCTAAAGCCGTGGGTCTTTTTTCTCTTCCTATTATTAGGCTGAAACGTCCTCTTCATGTCATCTCCTTATATTAAAAGAACAGCAATTATTATATTGTTGCTCATCAGCACTGTCAAGAAAACCAGTATACCCGCCGGGGTGCCCGACCTGTGGATAATGTGAATAACTTCAATTCGCCGTTTTATATTTTTGAATACACCGTGTATTAGTAGGAATATAAGGGCGAGCGCACAGGGCATCCGAGCCCTTATTATCGCATAAACCAGCAGGTCATTATAGTATAAAAAATATTTAAGTACCTCACCTGTGTGTTCGACCCTTTTCGTGTGTAAAACGCGATGCGCGTCCGACCGCGAAAATTGATCGCGGTAGTTTTCCACAGGTCAGCTTCAGCCGTGAAAAAATTTTGGGTTTGTTGGAAGTAAATTTCTGGGTTTCTCCACGTCTGTTATGATTATGACCGTCCGGTTTTCGCAATTTTTGCGACTTTTCCACACATGTGGAAAGTTCTGTGGATAACTTCTATAAAATTGCTGGCAGAATATTATCATTGGCTTTCCAATTTACGCACGAAAAGATAGCGGTTTGTTTTTCATCACGAAAACCCGGTGTAAAATTCATACCCATTGGTTTATTATTTTATCCACAGACTGTTAATAACTTTGGGGATAACTTAATTCCTGATATAGTGGAAATACAGATGGAAAACTACTTTCAACGATTTGTCGAAAATTTAGAGCACGACCGCGAGGTTGCCCACCAAGACGGGGTGGAGCACGACCGGCGTGTGATACAACGTGCGCAAACCGCCAATACCGGTGTGGCGCGGATTATGGCACGTCTTGCAGTGTATGATTCGCTCAGGGCGGCGCCTCGCGTCCACGAACTTGATGCTGAAGACTATCAGGGTCTTATAGATGCGCTGGCCACAAAAACGTACCAGGCGGCCAAAGAAATCGGTGGAAATATGCCGTATACCGTGCTTCGCGAAATCATCGAGAATTTAATCCACGCCTATTTTACAGAAGTTGTGGTTAGTGTGTTTGATGGCGGCAATACTATCCGCATCTCCGATCAGGGGCCTGGTATTAAACAAAAAGAAAAGGCGTTCGAGCCGGGATTCTCTACCGCCACGGCCAATATGAAACGGTATATAAAAGGTGTTGGCTCCGGCCTGCCCATCACAAAAGAAGCGCTCTCATTTCTCGGCGGCGCAATCACTATTGAGGATAATCTCAACCAGGGAACGGTTATTACGCTGAAAATTCCAAGTCAAGCGACAGCGTCTGTAAACATCCCACGCCCACAAGATATACAATCGGTCGACCTAAACAAACGACAGCAGCAGGTTTTGTTCCTCATTATGGAACTCGGCTGTGTCGGTCCGTCGAAGATTGCACAAGAACTCAGCATTAGCCTTAGCACCGCATACAGAGATTTGATATACTTGGAAGAAAAATCCTTAATATACTCTGACGAGCAAGGCAAGAGGGTCCTCACACCGGCAGGTACAGAATTCTTAGACGAGATACTCAGGCCATAATAGGTGAACTGTTGTGCAAAATCAACTCGAAATTATCTGGGCGCAAGCCCTTAAAATAATAAAAAAGCAACTCAACACGCCCACATATAAGGCCTGGTTTGAGCATACGACGCCGCAGTCTTTTGAGGGTGACACGATTATCATTAACACGCCGAATGCATTTGCAAAAGAATGGCTCGAATCCCGCTATAACAGTTTGATTACCGATGCGCTCTTTCAGGTACTCGGTGAGGAAATCCATATAAAGGTGGTTGTGGATGAAACAGAGGAGCAGCTGGTAATTCCGCAAGAGAAGGCCCAGCCCCTCAAAAGCGACTATAAAGTGCAGCAAACCCTGCTTAATCCCAAATATACCTTTGAGTCGTTCGTTATTGGAAGCAGTAACCGTTTCGCACACGCGGCCGCGCTCGCTGTGGCGGAAACCCCCTCAAAAGCATATAACCCGTTGTTTATCTACGGCGGTGTCGGGTTGGGAAAGACCCATCTTTTGCAGGCGATCGCTCACTATTCACTTAACCATCATCCATCGCTTAAGATTAACTACGTCTCGTGCGAGAAGTTCTTAAACGATTTTGTCGCCTCGATCCGCGATAAAGACAAAATTTCCGGTTTTAAGAAGCGCTACCGGGACAACGATATTTTGCTCGTTGATGATATCCAGTTTCTCGAACACAAAGAGGGGATGCAGGAGGAGTTTTTCCACACGTTTAATACGCTTCACAGCGCCAATAAACAGATCGTCTTATCGAGCGACCGTCCGCCTAAAGATATCGCAACGCTTGAAGACCGGTTGCGCTCGCGTTTTGAGTGGGGATTAATCACCGATATCCAACCACCCGACCTTGAAACACGAATCGCTATTCTCTCTAAAAAAGCGCAGCTTGAAAAATTGACGATACAAAAAGACGTTCTTGAATTTATCGCATCAAAGATTCAATCAAACATCCGCGAGCTTGAAGGGGCATTGATTCGCATCGTCGCATTTTCATCCTTAACAAAGACACCGATCAACCTCACGTTGGCGGAAGATGTTTTAAAAGATATTTTTCCAAACAGGGCAAGCCGCCCAATATCGATTCAGACAATTCAATCAGAGGTCTGCCGGTACTTTAACCTTTCTAAAGCCCAGCTCACCGGCAACAAACGCTCGCAATCCGTCGTCTACCCGCGGCAGATCGCAATGTATTTAGCGCGCGAGCTCACCGATTTGTCGCTACCCAAGATCGGCGAGGAGTTCGGTGGTCGCGACCACACAACGGTTATGTATGCGAATAATAAAGTCGCGCAGATGATTAATAAACAAAGAGACGTTTATAATCAGGTTCAAGAATTAACAAACCGCATCAAACAGAAGACGTAAAAGCTGTGTAAAACTATGTGTATATCTGTGGATGATCTAATCGCTCCACATTTTACACAATTTGTTCATAGGGTTTCTTAACAAGCTCTCGATAGCAATAACGTGCTGGCTTAGTGGTTATTAACAGATTGAACACCACTTATTACTATTACTAAACAATTATTAATTACATATTAATAAGGAGGACATGTGAAAATCTCAATAGCGCAAAGTGATTTACATAGCGCCATACAATCAATTCAAAGAGCGGTGTCGGCAAAAAGTATCCTTCCCGTTCTCACGGGGGTGCTGCTTTCTGTTGAGCGCGATCACATCGATCTGTATGCAACAGATCTCGAACTTTCCATCAGGCACCGGATTATTGTAAAAAGCGACGTGGAAGAGCGCGTTGTTGTTCCGGCACGTCTTCTTAGCGATATAGTAAAGAACCTTCCGGATGGTCGGGTGGATATCGATATCGATACAAAGAGCAACATTATTCGCCTGATTTGTGGAAGTTCGGCGTTTGATATTAAAACCATGCCGGCCGAGGATTTTCCGAAGTTTCCGGAGCTTAAAGAAGAGAAAACCGTAACGCTTCCAAGTAATAAATTAACGACAGCAATCAAACAGGTGATTCGCGCCGTTTCAAAAGACGAGACGCGGCCGGTTCTCTGCGGCATCCTGGTTGTTCTCGACAAGGGTAGACTTAAAATGGTTTCGACCGATAGCTACCGGCTATCCGTATATGAAGCGGCGGTTGACGGTGTTGTCGTAAGCGGCGTTAGTGTAATCGTCCCGGCGCGCTGTATGGATGAGATTGCAAAAATTAGCGGTGATATTCCTCTGCAAATCGGGATTACACAAAACCAGATTCACTTTACCGCCGGTAATACCACGATTGTCTCGCGCCTCATCGAAGGAAATTTCATACCATATCAACAATTATTGCCGGAGAGTTGCGATCTTCGGGTAAAAATCAACAAAGAAGAGTTCGCGCACGCGCTGCGCAGAGTTGCTCTGCTGGCGCAAAACAACGCGCTTGTAAAGATAAAACTCGGCGAGGGGGCAGTACAGCTATCGGCGATTACCGCAGATATCGGCTCGGCAAGCGAAAGCATTACCGCAGATATGAGCGGTAGCGCGATGGAAATTGCTTTTAACGCGCAATACCTTATCGACGGGCTTAATTCGATAACCGACGACGAGGTGCTTTTAGAACTTATTAACCCGTTAAAACCCGGAATATTGCGCCCGGGAAGTGCACAAGACTTCATCTACTTAGCGATGCCGGTGCGCATCGGCTAAAGGCGGCTTTTTCATGAGAAACATCACGGTTACGCCCGGCACAAAGCTGGAGCAGCTCTTAAAGCTGGCCGATCTTGTCGGCAGTGGCGGAGAAGCTAAACTCGAGATACAGGACGGAGCCGTCGCGGTAAACGGTAAGACCGAGCTGCGGCGCGGCTACAAAGTTAAAGACGGTGATATTGTCACCATTGATGGTGAGAGTATAGAAGTTTCAATACAGCAATAAACACAAATCCCGCTAGCTTTATATATCTTCGCCTATCAACACGCCCGGCGCGTGCTTTCCCTCACGCTTCACGCCCAGATAGTTTACAATATTGTTATGCGCATAAAGGAAATTCAACTTCGAAATTATAGAAATTATAGCGAATTTGCGAGCGAGCTTGAACCCGGCTTAAATTTTGTTGTCGGCCAAAATGCCGCCGGGAAAACAAATTTATTGGAGTCAATTTATGTGCTTGAAAACGGCCGTTCATACCGCACAACCACGAATCAAGACCTGGTAAAATGGGGCGAAGAATTTGCACACGTAAAAGCGGCGGTATCGCGGAGCGACCGCGAGGTCGCGGCCGAAACGACAATTTTCAAAACCGGCACAAAACAGGTTAAAGTAAACGGCGTTAGTTATCGGCAAGGGAAAGGGGTACAAAGGCCCCTTTTAACGGTTCTTTTTACCCCAGACCACCTCAAAATCGTGAAGGAAATGCCGGAATACCGGCGCGCATACCTTGATGAAGTTCTTGAAAAAATCAAACCGGATTATGGATACTGGCGTGGGCACTACGGAAAAATACTAAAGCAGCGGAATATGTTGCTTAAAAAAATAGCGGCCGGGCGCATGAAACAAGATGTGCTCGACTATTGGGACCAACAACTCATTCCCGCGGGTATTAAATTGATTGCGGCGCGGCGCGCCCTAATTTCAACACTTGAAGAGCACGCAGCCGAGGCGTATAAAAATATCGCCGACGGTGATATGGTGTTTTCATTAACGTACGAGAATCAGCTGTTAACCGATCACAACACACTTGATGAAATTACCGAGCGCTTTAAATCTTCACTAGAAGAGCGAAGAAAACACGAAATCGAGCGGGGGATAACGCTGGTCGGGCCGCACCGCGATGACGTCGGTATGTATGCAAACACCGTCGATCTGCGCTCGTTCGGATCGCAGGGAGAGCAACGCTCTACCGCACTGGCGCTGAAAATCGCCGAAATGTTGATTGTGCACGAGCGAGCGGGGGAGGAGCCGGTCCTGCTCTTAGACGACGTTCTCTCGGAGCTCGACCAATCACGGCGACGCGCGCTTCTTAAACAAATTAACGACGGCGTTCAGGTTATTATAACAAGCACAAATGCGGAATATATAACCGAAATCGATATCGGCCAGGCCCATATTATGAGGATTAAATAAATGAAGCGATTAAGCGATGCTTTCGATGAGTTGGAAAGGGGCGGACCGCTTGCCGGAAAATTTACCGAGCTAAAAGCCCTTTCCGTTTGGGATGAGATTGTCGGGCGCCCGGTATGCGAATGCGCCCGCCCGCTGCGCATCCGCTCAGGCGTGCTATATGTGGCGACAAAAAGCCCCGCGTGGTCGCAAGAATTAAAGGCGCTCGAAGGCAATATTCGCCGCAAAATAAATGCCGCAATTGGCGAGCAGGTTGTGCGCGAGATCCGCTTCACATGCCGGCAAACCGAACCTGCTACACAGGCAGAGCCCGAGATGAAAGACGCGCCGCCGCTTGCCGCGGTTAAGCTCTCCGATGACGAGCAGGATTTTATCGACGACATAGTGGATGAGCTGCCGGAAGACGAGCTCCGCGACCGCCTGAAACGGCTTGCGGAAAAGGATAAAAAGCTTAAGCGATGGCGTGCGCAAGGCGGCTAACGGATGGATTTTTTCAGCACAAATTCACTAAATATGCTATAATGTTTTAGTTATGCAAACGGCTTTTATGGCCGTTTCTTTGCGTACAAAACCGGTCAGAAAAGGAAAAGAGGGAGATTTAGTGAGTGTAGCATATACCGCTAAAGACATCACAGTATTAGAAGGATTAGAGGCGGTACGAAAACGTCCGGGCATGTATATCGGCAGCACGGGCCCACGTGGCCTACACCACCTCGTCTATGAAATTGTGGATAACAGTATCGACGAGGCGCTTGCCGGATACTGTAAGAATATTACGGTTAAAATAAAAGAGGGAAATAGCGTCGAGGTTGTCGACGACGGCCGCGGAATCCCGGTCGGCATTATCCCGAAATATAAAAAATCGGCGCTCGAGATCGTTTTAACCGTCCTACACGCCGGCGGTAAGTTCGGCGGTGAAGGATATAAGGTATCCGGCGGTTTGCACGGCGTCGGCGTTTCGGTTGTAAACGCATTATCCGAGAAACTGACGGCCGAGGTGTGCCTCGACGGTAAGGTCTACCGGCAAACATATGAACACGGTAAGCCGGTAACAGAAGTCGAGGAAGCCGGTACATCAAAGGCGACCGGTACGACAATTACGTTTTACCCCGACCCGACCATTTTTGAGGAAGTCGACTTTAGCTTTGACACGATCCGGCAGCGCATGCGCGAGATGGCGTTTCTCAATAAAGACTTACGCATAGAACTGACCGACGAGCGTGTCGAGCCGCATGAAATCATAGAATACAAGTATTCCGGCGGCATTATTGATTTCGTCAAGCACTTGAATTCAACAAAAGAGCCGCTGCATCGAAAAGTCATCTATTTTGACAATAACGACGGCAGCAACGAAGTCGAAGTCGCCATGCAGTACAACACCAGTTATGCGGAGAGCGTGTTTACCTTTGCAAACAACATCAACACGCACGAGGGCGGCACACACCTTGCGGGTTTTCGCTCGGCGCTCACGCGTACGATCAACGATTACGCCCGCAAAAAGGGTTTACTGAAAGAAAAAGAAGAAAATCTCTCCGGTGAAGATATTCGCGAGGGATTAACGGCAATCGTAAGCGTTAAGCTGCGCGAGCCGCAGTTTGAAGGCCAGACCAAAACTAAACTCGGCAATACCGAGATGCGCGGCCTCGTCGAGTCAACGGTATCAAAACGGCTCGATGAATTTTTAGAAGAAGACCCGCAGACGGCAAAGATTATCGTTAATAAGGTTATCGATGCGGCCCGGGCACGGCTCGCTGCGAGAAAAGCACGCGAACTCACCCGCAGGAAAAGTCTACTTGAAAGCACGTCGCTACCCGGTAAATTAGCGGATTGTTCGCTCACCGACCCATCGCTCTCCGAGATTTATCTCGTCGAGGGCGATTCAGCGGGTGGTAGTGCGAAGCAGGCGAGAGATCGAAGTTTCCAGGCGATTTTGCCGCTCAAAGGTAAAATCTTAAATGTCGAGAAAGCGCGGCTGAACAAGATTCTCTCATCCGAGGAGATATTGGCCATCATAACGGCGCTCGGAACCGGTATCGGCGAGGAATTCGACATAAGCGGTTCCCGGTACCACCGGGTTATTATTATGACCGACGCCGATGTCGACGGCAGCCATATTAGAACCCTGATTCTAACGTTCTTCTATCGCTACATGCTGCCGATGATCGAGTCCGGCTACATCTATATCGCGCAGCCGCCGCTTTATAAAGTCACACACGATGGCCTGACAAAATATTTCTACAAAGATCGTGAACTCGAGGAATACCTCATAAAACTAAACAAAAGCCCCAACGTACAGCGCTATAAAGGTCTTGGTGAGATGAACCCCGAGCAGTTATGGGAAACCACCATGAACCCGGAGAAGCGTACGTTGATGAAGGTAAATATGGAAGACGCCGTTGTAGCCGACGAGATGTTCTCGATTCTTATGGGGGACAAGGTCGAGCCGCGCCGCGACTTCATCATGAAGCACGCGAAAGACGTGCGCTTCCTCGATATATAATTAAGCAGTACCCGTGGTGACGTCGTGCGGCCGCCACCAACAACGCTTATGCGAATACTGTTTTAATATTATAGTTAATTTTGGCCGGCTTCCTGCCGGCCCCAGAAGGAGTAATACAAGATGGTCGAAGCCTTAGCAGGCAGAGTAGAAACAATTGAAATTGAAGATGAACTGAGAAGTTCATATATCGATTATGCGATGAGCGTCATCGTTGGTCGTGCACTTCCCGATGTCCGCGACGGATTAAAACCGGTGCACCGGCGTATCTTGTACGCGATGCACGACATGGGTATGCGCCCGGGCAGCCAATATAAGAAATGCGCCCGTATCGTCGGAGAAGTGTTGGGTAAGTATCACCCGCACGGCGACTCGGCGGTATATGATTCACTGGTGCGGATGGCTCAGAATTTCTCGATGCGCTACGAGCTGATCGACGGCCACGGCAACTTCGGCTCGGTCGATGGCGACTCGGCCGCCGCAATGCGTTATACCGAGGCACGGCTTTCGAAGCTTGCAGCGGAAATGCTGCGCGATATCGATAAGGATACCATCGATTTTACGCTGAACTTCGATGAGACACTCGAAGAGCCAATCGTACTTCCCAGCCGTTATCCAAACCTTTTAGTCAACGGCGCATCCGGTATCGCTGTTGGTATGGCGACCAATATTCCACCGCATAATTTAGGTGAGGTAATCGACGCGGTTATTGCGATGATCGATAATCCGGAGAGCACAGTCGCCGATCTCATGCAGCACGTCAAAGGCCCCGATTTTCCAACCGGCGGCATCATTATGGGTCGAACCGGCATTAGGGAAGCATACGAGACAGGGCGCGGCTCGATTAAAATTCGCGGTAAAGCCCACGCCGAGCAGACCAAGCAGGGTAAACAGCGGATCATAATTTCCGAGATACCGTACCAGGTCAATAAAGCTCGGCTGACCGAGAAAATAGCCGAACTCGTGCGCGACAAAAAGATAACAGAAATATCCGACCTTCGTGACGAGAGCGATCGCTCCGGCATGCGACTGGTTATCGAGCTTAAGCGCGACGCGATTTCGCAGGTAGTGCTTAATAAGCTCTATAAACACACCCAGCTCGAGACGAGCTTTGGTGTAATCATGCTCGCGCTCGTCGATGGTGTGCCGCGCGTTTTGACGCTACCACAAGTGCTCAAATATTATATCGAGCACCAAAAAGATGTTGTGACCAGGCGCACCAAGTTCGAACTCAAGAAAGCCGAAGACCGGCTTCATGTTGTCGAAGGCCTACTTATAGCGCTCGATAATCTCGATGAGGTTATCGAGATTATCCGCTCCTCGAAGACGGTCGATGTAGCGAGAGGGCGCCTTATGGAGCGCTTTGAGCTCTCAGAAATTCAAGCATCGGCAATTCTTGAGATGCGCTTGCGGGCCTTAGCTGCTCTTGAGAGGCAAAAACTCATCGACGAGCACAAAGAGTTGCTTGCGCGCATTAAATATCTCAGAAGCATCTTGGAGAGCGAACAAGTGCTCCTTGGTATCATCAAGGACGAACTCACCGAGGTTCGCAATAAATATGCGGACGCACGGCGCAGTCAGATCACTTCTGCGGCGACCGAGATTGAAATCGAGGATTTGATCGCCGAAGAGGATATGGTAATCACCATAAGCCACTCAGGCTACGTAAAACGCCTGCCGGCCACAACCTACAAGGGACAGGCGCGGGGCGGCAAGGGTGTCGCCGGGGCGAACCTCAAAGAGGGCGACTTTATCGAGCACCTCTTCATCGCATCGACACATAATTACATCTTATTCTTCTCGAATAAGGGTAAGGTATATAAATTGAAGGTGCATGAACTGCCGCTCGCAAGCCGGACGGCCCGCGGCCAAGCAGTCGTGAACTTGTTGCCGTTTACCGCGGACGAGAAAATCGCCGCCGTTATTTCAACAAAAGTATTTGAGAGCGATCAATATCTCATCATGGCCACCAAAAACGGCATCGCAAAGAAAACACCGTTTGTCGAGTACAATAGCTCACGTCGTGACGGCATCCTGGCGATAACCATGCGTGAGGACGACGAGCTTATCGGCGTGAAAATCACCCGGGGCTCCGACGATATCATTCTGGTATCGAAAGCCGGCATGTCGATTCGCTTCCGCGAAACCGATGTGCGCCCGATGGGCCGTACTGCAACCGGCGTTAAAGGAATGACGCTCGGCGACGAGGACGAAGTGCTTGCGATAGAAATCGCTCGAGATGAATCCGATTTCCTTATCGTGACCGAAAACGGTTTTGGAAAGCGCACGCCGATGAGTAATTACCCGCTGCAAGGTCGCGGCGGGCGAGGTGTAAAAACGCTTAAAGACACATCGAGGCGCGGGCAAATCGCCGCCGCCAAGATGGTCCAGGAAAACCACGAGTTACTGGTGATCTCAAGCGAAGGCATAATTATCAGGATGCGGGTTAAACAGATTTCCCAGATGGGTAGAAATACCCAGGGTGTCAGGATTATGAATCTTAATGATAACGACACCGTAAGTGCCGTTGCCCTGGTTGTTGAAAAAGACGACGGCGATGGCAATGGAGTAGAAGTGGAAGTAGCAGAATAGGGTAGAAGCGCTTCTTTCCGGGGAGCTCATGCAAGCATTTGAAATTCTAGATCACACAGCTGATGTTGGTTTGCGTGCCTATGGTCATACGCTGAAAGAAGTGTTTGAGAACATTGCCGTCGGCATGTTCAGCCTTATAACAGACCTTGATAATGTAAAGTCCTCTCTATCTGAGGAGATCGAAATCGAAGCCGAGGATAGAGAGGACTTACTTGTCGAATGGCTCAACGAGCTCCTTTACCAGTTTGAGGTGCGCTATAAGGTTTTTAAACGCGTCAACATCGTCGACTGGGACGAGGAACACCGCTTGCGGGCCATCGCCTACGGCGAGCCGCTGGATCTCGGCCGTCACCAGATAAAAACCCAGATCAAGGCTACGAGCTACCACATGCTTAAAGTCGAGTACACCGATGGTATCTGGTCCGCCCAAGTCATTTTTGACGTGTAATCGCTCCCGGATAATTTTCCTGTATTAGTTGCAGGGTTGTTGTAAAACTCCTATATTTACTTCACCCGGGCAATAACCGAGCGCGGCAGTAAATAGTAATCGAGGTCATAATGGCTGACATTTTTGAACAATTAGAGCAGCTCTCCGAATACACCTGGAAGATACCGGTTGAGTACAAAACCGGTATGCGCGTTCCCGGCATCGTGTACGCGAGCAAAGAATTATTATTAAAAGCCAACGAGGATAAAGCACTCGAGCAAGTTGCCAATGTGGCGATGCTGCCCGGCATACTTAAGGCGTCGATAGCAGTGCCCGACATCCACTGGGGCTACGGTTTTCCGATCGGCGGTATTGCGGCTATGGATGCCGAGAACGGCTCGATTTCACCGGGCGGGGTCGGTTTTGATATCAACTGCGGCGTGCGCCTGATTAAGACGGAGATTCTCGCCGCGGATGTCGCACAATATACGGAGGCGTTAACGGTAGAACTCGCGCGCTCGGTGCCTAAAGGTGTGGGAAGCCGCGGTAAGATTCGCTTGAATCAAAAAGAAATGGCACGTCTTATGGTTAACGGTTCAAAGTGGGCGGTTACACACGGTTACGGCTGGCCCGAGGATATCGAGCACACCGAAGAAAACGGCTGTCTTGCCGGAGCCGACCCTGAAATTGTAAGCGGTCGCGTCTATGAGCGCGGCGTCGACCAGGTCGGCACGCTTGGCGCCGGCAATCATTTTCTTGAAATCCAAGAAGTCGTCGAAATTTTCGAGCAGCATACCGCCGGTGTGTTCGGGCTATTTCCAGGACAACTCGTCGTCATGGTTCACTCCGGCTCTCGCGGCGTCGGCCACCAGGTTTGCACCGATTACATCCGGGTCATGGAGGGCGTGGTAAAGCGGCTCGGCACCGACCTACCCGATCGCCAGCTCAGCTGTGCCCCGGTCAACTCTAAAGAGGGAAGAGAATATTATGCGGCAATGGCGTGCGCCGTCAACTATGCGTTTGTTAACCGCCAAGTGCTGTCACACTGGGTGCGCGAGTCGTTCGAACGCGTTCTTAAACAAAGCGCCGAATCGCTGGGAATGCGGCTTCTCTACGATGTGACCCACAATATCGCCAAATTTGAAGAGCACGAGGTTGATGGCTCGATCAAGCGCGTTTGCGTCCACCGTAAAGGGGCAACGCGCGCTTTTGCCCCGGGAAACCCACTTGTACCGCAATCGTATCGTGACACCGGCCAACCGGTTCTTGTGCCGGGGGATATGGGAAGCGAATCCTATGTGCTCTGTGGCACCGAGGCTGCAATGAAGCAGACTTTCGGCTCGGCGTGTCACGGCGCGGGCAGGCAATTAAGCCGCAGTCAGGCTAAAAAGCAGGTGCAAAGCCAGGAACTTCAAAAAGAACTTAAGAAGCGCGGCATAACAGTCATTGCAGGCAATATGAGCTTACTTGCAGAAGAAGCCCCACTGGCATACAAAAACGTAAGCAAAGTTGTTGAGGTATGCCACGCAACCGGAATCGCCCGCAAGGTCGCACGGATGCGCCCCCTCGGTGTTCTTAAAGGATAAATAAGATATAAATAGAACCCCTACTGCTTATCACACAAGTGTTTTTAATAATTAAACAATCGGGAATAATGCTTCTATCAACTGGTTTCATGATACCGGAGGCGTATATGTTAATCTCAACCATAATCTTAACAAATGGTGAGGAGCGGCAATTTTTGGCTGAGAGCATAACTATCGGTGAGCCGTTAGAGAGCTTAGTGCGAGTTGACCTGATAGACCGGGGTGAAATTATTTATCCACTCTATACAATTCAATCAATTCACACGCAAGATCTTCCCGAGGACGCCATATCACCCGAGGTTTTTGGCGCTCCTCACACGTAGTCCGTTTGAGAGATTGTGGGCCCGTCGAATCGGCTCCGGCAAGCGGTAGCACGGCGCGCACGCCAGTACGACATCCACCGCGCTTGGTAGGTCGATATCGTTACCGATTGAGACGAATACCGGCGCTACATCTTTCCTGGTGCGAAGTACCGCCCCGATCTGCCGGTCGCCCTTCGTGAGCGAGCTGGTTTCACCGCGATCATTACTTGGCTCGCTATATGTGCCTGTAAGTAGCGATTTTGCACAACCAACAGAAGGTGTTTCGAGCAGTACGCCGATATGTGAAGCGATACCAAAACCGCGGGGGTGCGCGATACCTTGGCCATCGAAAATAATTACATCGGGGACGGTTTCAACCTGTTCGAAAGCGGCGAGCACGGCCGGGCCCTCGCGAAACGTTAAAAACCCCGGGATATATGGAAAGTTAGTGGTTTTAACTGCGCCGTGCTCTTCTACCAGCCTTAGATCGGGGAACGAGAAAACAACCGCGACGGCGTAGATTTCATTGGAGCCGCGGGAATACGATACATCCGCGCCTGCCACATAGCGGACTTTAGTAATATCGGCCGGTTTGATGTGAATACGGGCGCGCAGACGTTTTTGAATTTCTGCCGCTTCTGTAGGTGTGACCTGCCAGGGGTGAAGATCAAGGGCCTTCATGACTTTTTACCTAGCTGCCTTTGCTTTTTTCAAATTACCGATTGCTTCGTGGACGGAGGAGTGAAAGGGAAATATTCGTGTTAAACCGGTCAGTGTGAGCACTCTATCAACGAGTGAGTTCCCGACAATAGCAAGCGTTCCGCCCCGTTTTTTGACCCGCTCTAACCCCCCAAGCAAGACCCCGAGGCATGAGCTGTCTATATAACTAATCTTATTGAGATTTACAACTATAAAGAAGTTCCCCGCGGCGACTTCTTCGCTGATTGCATCATGAAGTTGATGGCAATTACTGAGATCAATCTGCCCCCCAACCTCAATAACCGGCGTCTCATCGACAGTCATTCTGGTTATCTGCATACCTTGAAACCGCCTTCCCGCTGGTCTTATACCACCCATATCGGGCTTATACATCTGTTTTGCAGTGCACCATTTTTATTCCCGACCATATCGTAGATAAAACATGTAAGGCTCATTTGAGCAATGCGGCCGGTCTCTTACTAAGCAAATAAGCACACAAACAAGCTGTCAGTTACTAAGCAATTATGCCCATGACCAGGCGTATCTTAACAAAAATGTTTGACATTAGGTATTGGGACGGTTTAGAATTTTCCCAGGGACGTTAACAGTCACACCTCAGAAAGCTACAGTGTTGAAAGTAAAAGGAGACGTGCGCGTGGAGAATCAACCATCGAACCTTAGGGGAAAAGCTGTTTCAGAAGCAACGTATTCGCCCGAACCCGAGTCGTTTCATTTAGACGAAGAACTGGAATTTCCCGAAGAAGATATCCAGATTAAAAAAATTGCAGCAGTGTGGTGGGAAGATATTACCGCGTACTCTCGTGTCGAGATCCCCGATGACTTCGAAATATTTCGGCTCTCCAAAATTACCGTAGGCCTCGTGTGGCAAGAAACCGAAGATTATGTTGTTCTTGTGCAGGACTATGACCTAACAAATCACGGTCGAGGCTATCGCCACAATGATTTTCACATTATCCCTCGCGGAACCATCAAACACATGAACGTTATGGGAGAAATTAAGTTCTAATTTACTCTCTAAAGTCTTCCGGTTTTACGTTCTCAAGAAACTCACGGAAGCGTTCGACCTCTTCTTCTTCGCCCGAATCGTTGACGATGGCCGCTTGCTCAAGCACATCGGCGTCAGCATAGATCGGCACATTGGTTCGTACCGCCAGCGCTATTGCATCACTGGGTCGTGCGTCGACCGATAGGCTATTACCATCGGCGGCAAGCCGTATCTGTGCATAGAAGGTGCCCTCTTTTAAGTCGCTGATCAGAACGCTTGTAACCGTGGCACTCAGCGAGTCTATAACCGTCTTTAATAGGTCGTGAGTAAGAGGTCGGGACGGATGTATCCCTTGGATCTCCATCAGGATCGCCGTTGCCTCGAACTGCCCTATCCAGATAGGGAGGTAGCGATTAGCTTGCGTGTCTTTTAATATAATGACCGGCTGGTTTGTGAGCACGTCTAGATTGACGCCGTGGACTTCCATTTCAAACAAAGTATCACCGCCAAAAGTGTTGCCAACATCTATATGCCAACAATAGCAAAGTTTTAACGGGTTAAGCAACACTGCCCGGCAGTATCGTACGGCGTTTGTCGATTACAAACCCACCGGCACCCAGGCGCTTGCTTCAGCAAGTTATTAGCCACATACTGTGCTTCAAGCACCTGAAGATCCTTGAAATTTTAAACACGGCCGTGTACAATATGTACCTGGCGCGGCAAACACGAACAAGTGTTGGTTGTGCTATAATTAAAGGATATGGGCCTATAGCTCAGTAGGTTAGAGCGCACCCCTGATAAGGGTGAGGTGGCTGGTTCGACTCCAGCTAGGCCCACCAGAACCGGCTTCAAGCCGGTTTTTTGCTTTTGACACAACGGGAATATACATGTGCTTTGGCGCCCGTGTTTGACAGGTAAGAAGCAGACTACTGTGCCGCTGAGAGCTGGAGGCGAGAGGCTTGGAAGGCTTTATTGATACGCATAACCATATTCTGCCGGGGCTTGATGATGGGCCCGCTACGGTTGATGGAGCTGTCGATGTGGCCCGAGTCGCTCTTGAGCACGGCATCACTCATATCGTTACGACGCCGCACCACAACGATTTCCACCACGAACCGGTCAGTGTGGTCAAGGCGGCTTTCAACGCAGTGGTTGAAGCGCTCAAAGCGGCACGGGTGCCGGTTACACTATACCCCGGCATGGAGCTTCGCATCGACCCGGATCTTCCCGCTCAGCTCAAAGACGGTCGCGCATTGCCGCTTGCCAACAGTAAATATATTCTCTTAGAGTTCCCGTTTGACGGCATTCCTTTTTTTGCGGAAGATATCATCTTCCAGTTGCGCCTGGATGATTGGGTGCCCATTTTAGCGCATTGCGAGCGCATCTATGATATCCAGCAAAAACCGCGGCGGATTGAGAAATATATTGCGATAGGATGTATGGTCCAGGTCAACTCAAACAGTATTTCTGGTGAACTTGGGAGGCAGAGCCGCGATGTCGCACTCGAGCTGCTAAACCTCGGCTTTGTCGATATTATCGCCTCGGATGCGCACTCGGCTACGCGTCGTATACCTGACTTTACCGCTGCGCTTGCCATCGTTACCAAAATCATCGGCTTCGAAGCCGCGCGGCGGCTAGTAAAAGAAACCCCCGCCGAGATCCTGAAATAAAACACCGAAATCGCGCTATGGTAGCGCTTAATTTTGATAAGCGGTTTTTGATGAACTAAAACACAACACTACTGTTTTTCATGCAAAAGTTGAAGTTTGCCGCGAAATACTATAGAATGTTCAAGTGCGACGAGCCAATTAGGCCAGCTCGCATAATTAAATACTTGGGGGATTAGCTCAGTTGGGAGAGCGCCTGCCTTGCACGCAGGAGGTCATCGGTTCGAGCCCGTTATCCTCCACACTTGAAAGAAAATCCCTGGTAGAAATGCCGGGGTTTTTAATTTTGCCCAGTAACTTCGGGAGTACCTCCATATAAAACGGAAGCCAGCACACCAACCATTGTGACAAGCCAACAGATTGGTGCTAAATTGTGGAATGTGTGTAGATAATCTAGTAGTGTGCCGATACTATCAAAAAAGGAGGTAATGAAATGACAACTTCAGCTCTAGGAATTAATTCTTCGGGGTCCAGCGCAGTGGCACAAGCCGCAGCGAAACAGCCTAACGTGACTCAGGCTAAAACACCGACCCCACAGCCGCAAAAGACTCAGGAAAACAAAGATACAGTGCATATTTCAACGGCAGCACAAGCCCGCGCTCTAAAACATGCGGGACAGACGGCGTCCCAGATTGCCAGCAGCTTGGGCTTGGACGTGAAAACAGTAGATGCGTATCTGGGAATTAAAAACCAAACTGTAGCGCCAGCAGTGCAAGTTAATAGCACTGCGGAAGAAGCAAAAGAAAGTGGCGCTATGAAAGCCGCAGAGACGCTTCAAGGACAATAATAATGTAACTGTAAAAACAGTTGGCAACAAGTACAGATGCTCCTACTAGACAAATTTTATTAGGGGCTTAACGATCTTGTTGCCCTTTTTTGATGATAATCTGATGATAATTTTAAGAAACAGTGACCTTGTTGTTCTTTTTGAATTTTTATTCGTCCCCGTAATGTTTCGATTTATCCCAAAACGTATTTAAATCTTGATATAGAGAGCCCTTTGGCTATTACAATTCCTTCTACCTCTGTTGACAGTGGTAGAGCTCGATACCGTCAAAATCCGTTCTATCGGCAATGTGATAATTGGACTTCAGTATTTGGGTTAGCGCCATTCGGTTTCCGATAAGCCCGTTCTCACCGTGAGCTATAAGTACGACCACCCAGAAATCCCGATTGCTTTTTACTACAGCCCTCAATTCATCTGTCCTTTGCGTGTCGCTTAACATCCCTTGTTTTGGGAATGGCGCAACTACTAGATCCGTTCGCTTCAAATAATAGCTGAAGCCGTTCTCAATATTGGGAGCCGGCGAGACAACGACTAACTCACCGGCCGCAGCACGCCTTTCTATGCTAGCCACAACACTTCGCCAGTCCGGCTTGGTGGGCGTCGTGTAGTAGCCCCAAATATTAACGAGAGAAAGCGCCACAATAATCACAACGATCGCTGTTTTGGCTGCTACAGGCTTCACGCTCTGAGTCCCTACGGCGGTTAGCAGGTAGAGCGCGGGCGTTATTCCAAGCAAATATTTATAGTGAATGATGGGCACAAAAGTTATGGACACCACGGCCGCAAGTAGGATAGGCGCGAGAAACCACATCAACAACAAAAGCAATCTTTCGTTATCAACCCATGCGCTATCTAAGCCATTAGATATGAAACGCCCGGTTAGTATAGAATAACGATGCGAGGGGCTTAGCCTACCCAGACCCATTGATAGTGCCGCCAGTACAATGCAGGCAATAATCGCTATTAGCAACCACGAAGATCCCGCCAGCTTGGTTGAAATCGTAGAAAGCATTGCAAGTGAGGGTTGTTCAAGCGTCCAGCCTAGAGGTTGCTGTGCCATCGACCGTGCCTCTGTGAGTTTATGAATATATACCATAACCCACGGCGCATATGCTACGAGTAATATCATCTGGTAGATTGGCCAAGCGCGAACCAACCACTGTATGAAGCGTCGATCGTGTTTGAGATCATACAACACAGCCTTGAATACTAGATATACCGTTTGTGTAACTACGATCAACACACCGAACATATGCGTGTATAACAGAAGCGCGCTCGATAACAAATAAAGAACAGAGGAAGAGGTGGTCCTTTTATCGATAAGTCGAAAGAGAAAATAGAAAGACATCAAAGTCAAAAAGAGCATCAGGCTATACCCGCGCGCCTCTTGAGAAAAATAGATATTAGGTCTTGATAAGGCTAACAGTAGGGCACTCATAATGCCAATCTCTTTGTTGAAGAGGTATTTGCCCAGCCGATACATCATATACACTGCGGCGATGCCAAATATCGCTGACAAGCACCGTATCGAAGCTTCCGAGTTGCCGAAGAGCTTCATCCAGTAATGCAAAATGATAAAGTGCAGTGGCGGATTGAAATCGGTGCGGATAATCTCTTGCAGCATGTTGGTAAAGCTCATGCTCGATACGCGCACGGAGAACGCTTCATCAAACCAGAGGCTGGCCGTACTGAGGTGGTATATTCGCGCAATAGTTCCCATAAGAAGCGTTGCTAACAGCGCTATATGTGATTGCCACGATAATAAATCCGTGCTATCTGCTGAGCGTTTTGTGTGTAATAGAACCTTCATGCTTGCTATTGTTACACAATCAATGGGCACTTTAAATATTTGAGTGTAAAATGAGAAGGTCGCTCTCAAGAGGTATACGAAGGCCATCCGCTATCTTCTAGCCCGGAAAGATCATCGACAAAGCAATTTTTGTTGTGAACTTAATGGTAGCGCCGAGGCTTTTGCTTGCTAGCAGCTTATCCTAATGCTAGATTTAGTAATACTTCTACGGTGTTGCATAATTAATCGTTCTTTATGCGGCTTTCAAAGAACGATTAATTATGCAACACCGTAATAATGCAGTTAACAATACGAAAAGAGGTTTTATGAGCGGCAGGCAGGTTCCTGTGGAGAGGGTTATACCGCTACCTGGTCAAAACAGATTTCGCTTTTCTTAAAAAGCATTAAACATGCATCAACCAGCTCGGGATTATAGAGAATGCCCCTGTTTTGCGCGATTTCATCGAGCGCACAATTAAGCCCTAAACTTGGACGGTACGGTCGGTGAGAGGCCATTGCCTCGACAACATTGGCAACCGCTAGTATTTTTGCTTCTACAAGAATTTCGTTCTCTTGTAAGCCGTGCGGATATCCCGAACCATTGATTCGCTCATGATGCCGCAGCACGATCTGTGCGATCGGCCAGGGGAATTCAATAGTGCGCAAAATATCAACCGTGCGATGAGTGGGTCTTGATAATATTAAACTCCATCTCGGTAAGCTTACTCGGCTTGCTTAAAATCTCAGCCGGTACATATATTTTACCGATATCGTGTAATGTTGCCGCTACCTATCGGATCGGAGATCCACGGCATACTAGATTCGGTCCCCTTTCACGTCATGTTGGTTAACAAAGATTATGAGGTACTGCTTGCCAATGAAGCGGTCAGAATAGGTCTCGGGGCCGAGCTTGCGAAGTTTGAGAGCGAAGAGAACCAACCATCAGGCAAACTTACTATCTCAATTGGTGTTGCAACGTACCCAAGCGGTGCAACTTCAAAAGACATGCTGATCAAGAGTGCAGACAATGCGCTTTATACAGCAAAACACAACGGGAAAAACAGGGTAGAGATTTTTGTTGCCACCGATCAGCCTTCGGATGACCTCAATCTGGTAAGCTAGCACAGCCTGTTTGCCCACATAACATCCTACCGGCCGATCAGCACGTCAGACGGCCACTGCAGCCAAACAAGCGCCACTATAATAACAATATCTGCCAGGAATGCGCCAAACAGCGACAAACGGGTGAAGAGAACCATCGTAAGCATTGAGATGAGCGAGGCGGCGATGGCCAGGTCGCGCCAGGCTTCGTGTGTTGATCCGATATCTAGCACACCAAGACCAGCAGCAACGAAGCCGCCAAGAGCTACCAACCACAGCATGCCCCCAAGCGTTTTTATCGTGGTATCGTCAAGACGATTAACAAGACGTGAAGCACCACTTGCAACCCAGAAACCTGCTACATGGCCGATACCGTGAAAGACCAGAAAACCGGCAACGAGATACTGCCATGATATCGCTGATATAGTGACCACCTGCCATGATGAGATATTGCACCACGTGTTATTATTCCCCCGTTTTTAATTCTCTACCGAAGACGATTTCTCAAGACAAACTGCCGTTGGTCTTTAAATAAACACTAGGATTCTATACACTAAAAAGGTGGCATGCTATCGCCTGGCTTGAAGCCGTATAGCCACAAAGCCATATATACTGCGTTCCGGCTTACCGTATTCGCCGACCATGTATATATAGGAAAGGATTACATAATGCAAAATACTTCGCAATTCTGTAACACACGGCGTAATATCTTCACGCTGTGTGTAATTTTGCTGCTACTATTAATATTGTACTCAGGACAGGCGTATGCAGCACAGACATATGAGGTTACGGCGAGTTGGCCGCAGACATGGCAGCTCAATCAGCCATTCGGTATTGCAACGGATGCTCTGGGAAATGTATATGTGACCGATTGTCTTAACAACCGCGTGCAGAAATTCGCTTCAGACGGCACCCTTATCGCGCGTTGGGGAACCCTTGGCATGAAGGATGGGCAATTCAGCAGCCCGAAAGGCATCGCTATCGATAGCAGCGGTAATGTCTACATTGCCGACCAGGGCAACAACCGCATTCAGAAGTTCACTGCAGACGGGAAATTTCTCGCAAAGTGGGGAACCTACGGCATAGAGCAGGAAAAATTCCGGCGGCCGACCGGCATCGCGATCGACCGCGGCGGCGTTGTCTACGTAGCCGACACCGACAACAATCGCATTCAGACGTTCTCAAGTGACGGCGTATTTATAACAACATGGGGCACGGGGTACAGCAACCGCGCCGGTTACTTTAAGTCTCCTGAAGATATCGCCATCGATTCCAAAGGCACAGTTTATGTGGCTGATACTAATAACAATCGCATCCAGTTGTTTTCGTCGAACGGCTCGTTTAAGGCTATATGGGGTAGCGATTCGACAACCGATACCGCCCATTTCTCGCACCCTGAAGGGCTGGAGATCGATGATGACGATAATGTTTATGTAGTCGATCGCACCGGAAACGGGAAGGGCGTGCGTGAATTTGACAGTACCGGCGGACTGATAACACATTGGGGCCAAACAGGATCGGATAACGGGCAGTTTACAAACCCGAGCGGCATAGCGCTCGATCCGGCCGACGCATTCGTTTACGTTGTTGATACCGACAATAACCAGGTACAAAAATTTACGGCCGGCGGTACGTTTGTAGAAAAATGGGGGTCGAAGAATAATTCGCCGGGTGCGTTTAACACACCGTACGGTATTACGGTCGACTCGGCAGGCAATACGTATGTAGCCGATACCGGCAATAACCGCGTGCAGAAGTTCGCAACCGATGGCGTGACCGCCGTTTCATGGCAGATCAACGATACCGGAGATACATCGTTTAAAGACCCGAGCGGTGTCGCTATTGGTGCGCTAGGGAACCTTTACGTACTCGACCGCTACCGTGTGCGCGTGTTCGACCCGAGCGGATCGTATCTGTGGAAAATAACTATTGATGGGGATAATTACACGCCGGCCGAAGCACTCGGCGTTGCGGTTGATGTATCCGGCAACATCTATATTGCCGATACATACCACCATAAGGTTATAAAATATGGGGCAAACGGACTTGTCATCGCGTCATGGAGCCGTCAAGGTGTGGTTGGGACGAGCACCGACGTTACCTTTATGCCGACAGGTATCGCCCTCGATACCTCGGGCAACGTGTATGTGGCCGATAGCGTGTTGGGTGCAGTATATAAATACACCGCGGACGGCGTTAGTGTTACACATTGGGGCGCACGCGGCTCAGATGAGGGCGAACTCAACCGCCCGTACGGCATAGCTATCGACGCTGCCGGTGATGTGTACATCGCCGACGGGGGGAACAACCGCATTCAGAAATTCTCCTCGACCGGCACGTTTATCGCGTCGTGGGGCGCGACCGATCTCTCGGGAACCGTTTTGAAGAATCCGCGCGGCATTGCTATCGACACCGCAGGCAATGTATATGTAACGGATACCGGCAACCACCGTGTCGTGAAGTATGCACCACGGCAAGCAACAGAGTTTACCGATGTACCCGCTAATGTTTGGTACAGAAGCTACGTCGACCAACTTACGGCGATGCACGTAATCAGCGGTTATCCGGATAACACGTTTCTCCCGGCGGGCAAGATCACACGGGCAGAACTAGCTAAAGCCATCATCCTGGCAATCGGCGAATCGCCAACAGCTGCTGCATCGTCATTCGCGGATGTTTCAAGTGGGTTCTGGGCTAGCGGATATATCGAACGCGCTAAGGAACTCGGAATCATTACCGGTTACGCCGATGGCATGTTTAAGCCGTTGGCAGCGATAACGCGACAAGAAATTGCAGTTATACTTATTAGGGCGGGACGCTTTACGCCTGCCACTCAGTACCGCAGGGTGTTTACCGATACGATGGCAAGCACGTGGGGCTGGCAATATATAATTGCAGCAAAAGACAACGCAATTATCGGCGGTTATATCGATGGCACGTTTCGGCCGGATAAGCTCGCGACTCGAGCTGAGGTTTCAAAGATGCTTGTACTGCTATGCCAGCAGCCTATCAAGAAGTAGCCGTTGCTATGGCATCTTTATCTAATACCTGCGGCCGCCGCCCGGCCGACGCTCTTGCGGTTTAGATTCGCTTACCTTGATTGTGCGCCCTTCAAGCTCGGTGCCGTTAAGCGCGTCCATTGCCGCTTTGGCGGCATCCGAATCCGTCATCTCAACGAAGCCAAATCCTTTGCTTCGTCCAGTATCTCTGTCGGTGATGACATTGACTGATGTTACCTCACCATACTGGCCAAAGGTTTTTTAAGAGTGTCCTCATCGGTGCCGTAAGCCAAGTTTCCCACGTAAAGCTTCATCGCCACATGTGCTCCTTTCTCTCGCGGTGCCGCAGCCCCACACTACCTCACTCGTATGTGGCGTGACAGAAGTCACGCCACACGATATACATTATGTCCAGCACTATCTACGCTTTAATCTATTCGTCAAATCTTGCTGATTCTCTTTACTGCTTTTGCGGAGCGCTTTTAGTTGATCGTCAAGATTTCGACCTACGCCTACCTCACCGTGCGGCTTTCTCACGGAAGAAGCTGTTCTGCGCATCTGGGGCTGTTGATCTTGAGATGCGGGGTTCTGTGATACAATCTTCACGTTGATCGCGGTATCACCTTTTGCGCCTTTGGCGACTTCGTATTCGATAACGTCGCCTTCGCTGAGGTTTTTAAAGCCGGCGCCCTCAATCGCTTTGTAATGAACAAAGAGGTCGTCGCCTTCGCTTTGCTCAACGAAGCCATATCCTTTTTGGCTATTAAACCACTTTACTTTGCCCTGAGCCATATTTCACCTCCAGATGATCGCGTAATGCATCAGAGTCCTCCCTACATACAGGCTAACTTTATCGTACCGAGATCACGTCACGACCATCTGGCAGCGGGCCCGAGTAAAAGAGACTCATTCATTATCCCCCATAAAAGAGGTTTTTGTATAGCAATTATTATTATTGCGTTGAAGTCAGCCGGCAGAATGAGATGAACTGCTGTAATGGGAATGTTGTGGGATATCCCTGAGACAAGTATAACAAAAAGAGTATGGATCAATTGATTAGGCGCACATGCGCTTGGCTTTTTTAAGGAGTTCGGCAAACTTCTCGGCGGTGAGGGGCTCGCTGAACAAAAAGCCCTGCATTTCACCGCAATTGAGCGAACGCAAGCATTCGAGTTGCGCTTGGGTTTCAATTCCTTCGGCTACCGCACCTAGGTTAAGGTTATGTGCCATCGCAATAATTGTAGAGATGATTGCCGCATCGCTCGGGTCTTTATCAACGCTGCTAATAAACGACCTATCTATCTTGAGCTTATCTACAGGGAACTGTTTGAGGTAGCTCAACGACGAATAGCCGGTGCCGAAATCATCGATCGCTATGCGTATGCCCATTTCCTTAAACTGAGCGAGTACAGCAATAGCTTTCTCGGCGTCTTTCATTACTGTGCCCTCAGTGAGCTCAAGCTCAAGATATTGGGGCTCAAGACCGGTCTCGGCGAGAATCCCTTTGACCGTTTCAACCAGGTTCTGCTGTTGGATCTGGCGGGGTGAAAGGTTAACCGAGACCTTTATCGGCGGATAACCCGCATCGTGCCATACTTTCGTTTGGCGGCACGCCTCTTGAAGCACCCACTCGCCGATTGATATAATGAGCCCCGTTTCCTCGGCAATCGGGATGAAGTCGAGTGGCGATACGGTGCCGAGCTCGGGGTTTTCCCAGCGCAGGAGCGCTTCCATGCCAACGATCGTGTTGGTTTCAGAATCGACTAGCGGCTGATAGTAAAGCATGAATTCATCATTATCAAGCGCTCTGTGGATGAGGTTTTCCATTGCAAAGCGTTTCAGAACCTTATCATTGAGGTCGGGCGAGTAGAATTGGTAGTTGTTCTTACCCTGATCTTTTGAGAGCCCAAGAGCAGCATCGGCGTGACGCAACAGCGCCTGCCCGTCAATGCCGTCGTGCGGATACAGGCTGATGCCGATACTCGCTGTTACATAGACATCCTGGTTGCTTACCGAGATGGGACGACGTATCGTTTCGAGCAACTTCTGGGCAATTATTGCCACGTCTTCTTCGTGGTTTACCTGTGGGAGCAGTACGACAAATTCATCACCGCTAACACGTGCCACAGTATCTCCCTCTCTTAAGTGCGTTAGGAGACGTTTTGTTGCGGCACGCAATAGCTCGTCGCTCGCGATGTGCCCCAACGTGTCGTTGATTGTCTTGAAGTTATCGAGATCGATATGCAGCACGGCGAATTTATCACTGTTGCGGTGGGCATGCGCGCATGCCAGACTCAGACGATCATCTAAGAGCGTGCGGTTTGGCAAACCGGTAAGCGAGTCGTAAAACGCCATAAAGTTAAGTTGCTGCTCTGCGCGCTTCTGTTCGGTAATGTCGCTGAAGTACACAAAGAGGCCGTCGCGGTAAGGATAGGCGTTCACCTCATACCAGCGATCGAACGGCTCGTAAAATTCCTCCATCTTAACCTGCACATTTTCCTCGAGCGCGCGATGAAACTCCCGGTAGAATTTAAGCTCGACGGCCACCGGGAACTCGTCCCATAATTCCTTTCCGAGCAACTCGTCCTTATATTTCTGAAGCATACGCTCACCTATTTTATTGACGTATGTAAAGCGCCATTCAGAGTCAAGAGCAAAGAATGCATCGGTAATACTCTCAAGGATATCTACTACATCACTGCCTGCTTCAAGGTATTCATGTGCTTCTTCTATGACCGGCACAACCGGAGTCTTCTCGACCGGTGCGGTGTTGCTCTGCATCATAAACACTTCAATGCGGTTGCGCCCGCGTGCTTTAGCTTTATACAAGGCCGTGTCTGCATTGTTGATAATCGTATCGATGTCGGCAAGGATTCCACCGGTCGTCTCAGCCAAACCAATACTTGCCGTCACCTTAACTGTAGCGTCATTGTAATTAATGGCGGTGTCGGCAAGGGATTGCCGGATCTTCTCCGCAACACTGAGGGCGGCTTGTATGTTGGCTCCCGGCAGTATTAAAAGGAATTCCTCGCCGCCGTAACGACATACGCAGTCGTAATGGCGAAGGCATCCTCTTAGGATACGAGCAATTTCCGTAAGGGCGAGATCGCCGGCCTGGTGGCCGTAGTTATCGTTGATTCGTTTAAAGTGGTCGATATCAAGAAGCAGACAGGAAAGCGGCTCAGCCGAGCGCCGGTATCGAGAAATCTCTTCTTCCATGCGCGCGATACCGGCACGCCGGTTTGGCAAGCCGGTGAGCTCGTCTGTGGCGGCCATCTTTACAAGTTTGCCTTGTGTGTCTCGCAGCGCTTTCAAGAACTTCGCTGATAGGAAATAGAGAGCTCCGCACAGTAAAACCAGCACCGTTATGCCGGCTAGTATCATGTATAGCCGATTTGCTCGCATCTCGCCGTGAACTGCCGACATCGGGATGGTGATGCTGATTCCGCCGCGTATATCGCCGAGCTTATAGCCCTGACGTGCATGGCATTTATTGCAGCTCTGTTCATAGCGTAGCGGCGCCATATACCGGTAAAATGCGCCGTCCTTCCTGTGAATGATCGAGAAGAACTCTTGCTTGCCCTGCTCAAAGCTTTTGAGCGCGGCTCGTTCAAAAGCATCAGGAGAGCCGGTCTTTGGGTTTAAAGGCCGCAGGCTTGTAGGATGAAGCGCAAATAAATCCGAATTGTTGGCCATTTGCGATATTTCGACCGTTGCAATGCTCGGATTTTTTAAAATATAGGTTCGACCGATTGTATCTTTTATCTGGAATTCCGGGCCAAGCATCTTAGCTTCGTTTGCCGAGGGATGCATGCCGGGCGCAACCCTGACGTATACGCCGTCACTCTTTGCAACCCATCTTTGGGTAAGCACCATCTCGTTAAATAATGCGCGCGCTTGTTTTAACATCACGCTTTCGGTGAGGCTCTCGGTACGCATATAAAAGCCCACGAATATTAGCGTTAGCACTACAGCGATTATTGCGATAGCAAGTGTGAAAAAGCGCTTTACGAAGTGCAAACTCATACGGCTTCTCCCTTCATATGTATAAAAATATCGGCATATATACTGCTGCACTAAATGCAATTTAACGTTGCCGGTTATGTTGTACGGGGGAGAGAAGGGCTAGGTCGCACTGCCTTCCTGCTAGCCACGCGCCGCTAAATTGTGTAAGGTAGGGTTGTAGGTTTATTTGCAAAAGGGATGCGTATGGACGAGATCGATCAACAAAACCTGTCGGAGTTAGAGATAGACGATAAATATGAAGAAGCCCAGACGACCGAGCCGGTGCGGCAGCACTGGCTTATCAAAACGCTCCTCATCGGCAGCATTTTTATAATCTCGGCGAACCTTTTGCTCGTTTCCATCCTTATGCGCAACGCTAAGCCCGATCCGCAACCGCTATCCCCGCTTGTATATGAACGCGCGTTCTTAGATAGCTACGATAAGATCGCGACTATAAACGAGAACCTGCTCTATCTATTGAATGACGATGCAGCGATCACCAATCCAGCCCTAAGACAGCAGGTCCAAGTCCAGGTCACCTCGATGAAGACGGTTCTAAACCAAACCAAACAGCTCATGCCGCCGCACGAACATGAAGTCGCCGATATGAGTTTAAAGAAAGCGATTCGTGATTATAGCTGGGCAATGGACAACCTCATTACGGCTTTGGTTGATCAGAACGCTAAGCTGTCGCAAGCATGTCTTACGAAGCTGACCAGCGGGCAACAGTCCTTGGACTTAGCGGTAGAAAGAATAGAACAAGGCCTTTAACTGAATCCGCCCCCATTTCCTCTTCATTAATAACCCCAAGCGTACCCCATAATAGTTGCTGCCTCTATATCAACGCTAAATGTTTATTTCCGGGAACCGATATTTAAAGCAAGAAACCCTTAGCGAAAGGTGCCCCGGAAATATGTACAAAAAATTGGCGGTTTTTGTCGGTCTCATCATCGTATTCGTTGTCCTAACAAGCCTTATCGGCATTCGGATGTTTAGCGATGCGGATACGGTTGAAGGGCAACAAGCAAGGGCTCTTGGCGTACTAAAAAATATCGAGCGTATCGACAGTCAAATAACTGAGGTCGAAACAGGAGGGTATGCGGTACTTCTTGCACGCGGTAGTAACGAGAAAACGTTCTGGGGAACCTTCGATGAGCTAAAACTTCTCATTGACAACCAGGCTTCAGCGATACATAGCGGCGACTGCAAGACATGCCATAAAGCATTCATTTCACTTAAGCCGGAGCTTGGTTTGCTGCAGAAGAACCTGGCGCAGCTTGATAAAGCTCGACTCTCCGACGATTCATCCGCTCACCGCTATCAACGCGCTGTCAACCAAAATATGCAGAACCTCAAGCGTATCTCCGCCAAGATCGATACGCTTACCAAGGATGAGTTACGCAGGGCGCGCGCTGAGATTAAAGCATCATCAGCGCAGCAACCGGGCGCTAAGGCGCATGTACCTAGGCGGCTGGCGAGAGATCTAGAGCTCAAGCAACGTGCGACATCATTGATTATAACGGTGCACGAACTAGATCTGGCTATTAAGAATGATTCAGCCGGAAAAGCGCAGGCTTCATATAATCGATTAAGCGAACTGGCTAAATCAAAACCGGTTGAGCCCCCGCTTAAAGGCAACTGCTATTCATGTCATCATGAAATCGCACAACTTCCAGAAATCACTAAGAAGATTAAAAATACAATGAATAAACTTGTAGTAGCAAAAAGGGAATCCCGGTTCGATGCCCAGGCGCTACATAGGTTTAAAACATCGTTTACTAAACCGGAACGATCCATGGCAAAGATATTGGACCTTGCACGTGCGGATGCCGCACGATCGATGCAACAGGACAAGCAAGTCAGGACTCGTCTGAAAGCATTCATGTTTGCACTCGCATTGTGCGTAATATTGTTCTCACTGGCAGGAGCGGCTCTCGTCACTACGTGGGTGCGTAAGCGCGTCGCCGTCTTTTCAAAAGCTATCGATGCGATCTCCAACGGTGACTACACATATATAGTAGACATGACCGCCAGAGATGAGGTCGCAGATTTAGCACATGCATTTAACTTGATGGTTGGCAAAATTCGTTCGACGCAAGATGAGCTCACACATGTCAATAACAAGTTGCGCGAACTGCATCTTAATACCGTTAAAGCGCTGGTCGAGGCGATAGAAGCGAAGGACCCGTACACGCGAGGACATTCAGAGAATGTTGCTAAGTACACCTTGCTTATCGGGCAGGAGCTAGGTCTTTCAGTCGATGAGCTGGATGAATTGCATGTCGCGGCGCTCCTGCACGATATCGGCAAAATCGGTGTCCGGGAAGAGATTCTCAATAAAACCGGTCCTCTGACTGATAGTGAATATGACCATATAAAGATTCACCCGGCACTTTCCGCCCAGATTGTCGGAAGAATCCCAAACCTAGCGCGCGCTGCGTCGATTATCCGTCACCATCACGAGCATTTTAACGGGACAGGGTATAGCGATGGCTTAGCGGGTGAAGACATACCGATCGGTTCACGCATTCTTGCTGTTGCCGATGCGTTCGACGCGATGACCAGCGACCGGCCCTACAGGGCAGGTTGCAGTTTCGAAACAGCGCTTTCCGAGATGAAAGCATGTTCAGGAGAACAATTCGACCCCCTGCTTGTGGAGGCTCTTTTGCGAGCGATGAATCACCACGACAGTAAAGAGGATGCCGATGTAAGATCGGCTTAGTAGGACGGGCAATGAAACAAACGCTTACCGAACTAATGCAGAAAACCACAGATAGGCGTTTTGCGACCGAATCGCTCTTTATCGGGTTGAGGGTCGCCATTGTGCTAATCGTTTTAATCGCCGGCTTATCCAGCAGCTCCAGCAGCACTTTTGTCCTATTATCGTGGCTTGCAGCATGTATGGTAACAGGCCTAATGTTTATCATAGCAAACTATAAACTGGTTAATAAATGGGCATGTTTGCTTATAGCGGTTGCAGATGCCCTTTGTGTGATAAAAGCCTTCTCGCTACTTGGCCCACTCGAAAGCTACTTGATCTATTCATATCTTACAGTTGTCGCTTTTTCGTCGTTACGGCTTGGCCTAGCAGGCGGTGTTGCTATGGCACTGTTTACGTCCGCATACGATTATTGTTATATCGAGCAAGTTGCCGGGCAGCCGTATCTTTATGGCCCGGTTGTTTTAAGGGTAGGTCTGGTATGGCTCGGTGCCATACTTATCGGCTCTACCATTAACCTTGTTTCGAGCAATAGAAAACAGATTCAGCGGTTAAACGATGAACTTGATAACAAAGTTACCGTATTAATAAGTGCGAGCAGGGTGCTTGGGTCTATTAACGACCTAAGAAAACTAAGCTCATACTTCCAGGAAACGGTCGGCAGGATTTTCGGCATAACAGAGCATATTCTCGTGATGCTCGATCAGGGTATTCGCCAGCCGCTTGTTATATCGAACGTCGGCGTTACAACAACCATGCTTTTCGAGCATCTCTTAAAGATCAAGAAAGAATCGCTTACAGCCGGGACTTTACTGCGGCCCCTCAAGCTTTCGGTTGGCGCGGTACAACAAGGCTCACAGGGGCTCTTCGTGCTTTTAGTAAAAGACAGCGAAACCAAAGAACTCTTCGACGAACAAGATATCTTTCAGACGACCTTCAGCCAGTTTATACTGGCTATCGATAATGCTCTCCTCTTAGAAAAGGTTAGAGAATCGTCTCTTACGGACCATCTTACCGGACTCTACAACCAGCGTTATTTCTATGAGCGCATAAATGAAGAGATAAAGCGAGCACAGCGCGAGCAACACGACATGTCGCTTCTTATTATTGACGTTGATGATTTCAAGGCGCATAACGACCTTTACGGGCACCTGAATGGTGATAAAGCTCTTGCAAAGATCGCTCACGCTATTAGGATCTCATGTCGGGAGACAGATGTCGCCGCCCGCTATGGCGGTGAAGAATTTGTGGTGATTTTGCCTAACACGGGGCTTGAGGAAGCGGCAGTTGTTGCGGGAAAGATTATAGAAAACGTTCGCCGGGAGTCATATCCGGACAATAATGGCCCTGTAGAACCTGGCCTAACCGTAAGTATTGGCGCGGCAAGTTATCCGAGCCAGGGTACGAGCATAGTAGAGATCATCGAGCACGCGGATTCAGCTATGTACGAGGTTAAAAGCAGTGGCAAAGACGGTGTTACGATCGCCAAGAAACGACTGGTAGCGCAGAACAAGAAACAAACGCGCGAGAGGAGAGCCTAATGCCAATCTCCAAGGACATACAAGAGCTACTCGATAACGTAATAGACACCCTCGTGAAGTGGGATATGATTGCATACCTGCAGCTCAACCCAAATGATCTCGTATCCCCTGAAGATATCGCTTCATCGGTCGGCCGCAGCGTAAGCGAGGTAAAACAGGCCTTGTCAGAGCTATCGGCATGTAAAATTGTGCAATACCAAGATGATGGTGCCACAATTTGCTACCGATTCTCCCCATGCAAAACGTGGCAACCGCATATTGAGAAGTTTACCAAGATGTTAAATGATCGCAGTATGCGCTGGCTGATCCTCAATTACTTAATCGAAAAAGACGGAAAGAGTCAAAACGCTAGTTAAGGAGTTAGAAATGGAACTCGCACAAGCAGTCCGGAGCAGACGGGCTATTAGGAAATTCAAAAAAATGCCTGTGCCGCGAGAGGCGCTCGAGCGAATTTTTGAGAATTCTCGATGGGCACCTGTTGTGGCTGCATTTCGTTCATGGGAGTTTGTTATCGCCAGCGGTGATGCCCGCGACCGTGTAGCCGATTTACTCACGCAGAATACGGTCATTTTGCGTGACCTCTTCGCCATGATGGATCCTGACAGCGAAAAAAAGGCGCTTGAGTACTATGAGAACCTCGGCGATGCCCCCAACTTAGTTTTTGTTACGATCCCAAAAATACCGAACGAGAGCAGGTGGGAATACTCATTTGCCAATATCGCAGCGATGAGCGAGGTCATGCTGATCATGCTGCTGGCCGGCACTGAAGGTCTTGGGGCGTGCGGGATCACTGTTCCTCCATATATCGGCGAGCAGATTCAGAAAGAATTCGGCATTGAGGATCGAGAAATCATTTGTGGCATCAGCTTAGGATATCCCAACGAAGAGCCTTCTGCAAAGCCGCATCCGCGTGTAGGAACAACCTATATTGATTAGCAGACGATAAAGCTACCTTCCAGGTGAATACTGCGGTGTTTTCTGTTACTATTTCTCTATGGCTTCAAGCAACCTTAGGCGAACAACATCGAGACGAAATAGAACCAGTCGTTTGAATAGGCCCCAGATGGTAGTGTTTGTTGCAGTGATTGCCGGCGGTATGCTGATTACTATAGTTTGCTCAGCCCTAGCCCTTTATGCGCATCCTGAAAAGCAGCACAATAAAAGGGTTGTTTCGGTATCAGTCCGATTGCCGGTGCAGCATACAGCCGAAGTGCCACCGGCCCAGCACACCGTGGTGAAACCGCTAGCAAACACAACAGCACCCAGCCTACCGCTCACACTATGCGCGGTAGGTGATATTAGCTTTATGCGAAAAGATGTGCGTTACAATAAGGCCCATGCATTTCCGCATAGCGCAGTAACCCGCCTTTTGCAGAACGCCGATCTTACGTTCGGCAACCTTGAGAGCGCTCTTTCTACACGGGGAACGCCGATCCCCGGTAAGAAGTATACTTTTTGCGGAGGGCCGCAACACGCCCGGCTTCTGAAAGCGGTAGGCTTTGATGTGCTTTCTACCGCTAATAACCACAGCAAAGACTACGGTGCCGTAGCGCTTCTCGATACGCTTAAGATGCTCAAGGATAACCAGCTAATCTCAGCCGGCAGCGGTCAGAGTATCGCAGACGCATATCGGCCGGTCTTTCTTACGCTCAAAGGCACCCGGGTTGCTTTTCTGGCATTTTCAAACGTTATGCCTCCCGGTTTTGGCGTAACCGCTTCATCATGCGGCGTTGCGTCGATACGCGACAGCCGCCGCGTTGCGGCTGCGTTCCACGAGGCGCGCCGGTCGGCCGATGTTGTCGTCATCTCGATACATTGGGGGAAAGAACTCAGCACCACACCTTCTCGCGATCAAATCAACGCAGCTCACAAGCTTATCGATCAAGGGGCTGACATAATTCTCGGGCATCACCCCCACGTGGTGCAGGGGATAGAAATCTACAAAGGAAAAATGGTTGCCTACAGCCTGGGCAACTTTATTTTCTCACCGGGGAATTCTCTTGGCAGGCAATCTATGCTGCTTATCATGCAACTATCCGATGGCAAGCTGCGTAGCGCAAGCGTCTATCCCATCTATATTGAGGGTGTACGCCCGGCACGGATAGGCGGCTCAAGAGGGTGTTCTTTGCTGCGGGGAATCGCCCTGCGTTCCCAGTCTTTTAAGACACCGTGCGCAATCAATACGGTGTCGGCCGAGCTTACGATAAGCAATAAATAAAACCTTAGTCGACTGCTTTGTATTGATCGATATCTTCACCTTCCTCCGGTGCTGTCAGCCTCTTCTCGAGGACGACTATGGTGCCGCCCGGCTGGGTGGAGAGAAGTACGCGGTCGCTTAGCTCCAGCATGACGCTAAATCCAATCCCAAGAGATTGCTTTGTTGAAAAGCCTGAAAGCAATGTGGCCTTCGGTAGGAGCGTAAAATCGATCCCAGGCCCGGCATCCTCAACCATGAGCTGTATAGTTCGGTTGCGCTTAAGAACTTGGTATGTGCCTTTGCCTGCATGTTTAACGGCATTGGTGATTGCCTCGCTTGCAGCGAGCAATAGTTCGTTCGCGCGCTCCTTATCCGAAAATTGCGATTCAAGTGTTGCTATGAGTTGTGCGCGGACGTACGCCAGGTCTTTATATGAATCGATAGTCTGGGAATTTGTAATAGGCTCGCCAAGCACTGCACGTATCTCATCAATCGTCATGATGATGAGGCGCCCACCGGTTACAGCGCCCAGTGCGTCAGCATACGCACGGCGCACATAAAGATCGCGCTCCCTGAGTACTTCTTCGGCTTGCTTGCGCTCGGTAATATCGCGATTAATGCCGTGGCATCCCCGAAGCCGGCCTTCGCTGTCAACGATAGGCAGCCCGCTGACTTCCACAATAACCGGCAGCCCGTTTTTATGGATTAAAGTATTCTCTATAAGGTTAAAAGGCGCTTTCTCAACAACAAGATCCTCTATTATGGTTGACACCCGTTGCGCCTCATCAGGTGCCATGAAATCGGTCGGATGCTTGCCTATGACCTCGTTCGGCGTATATCCCAGAACATCTTCAACTTTCTGGTTGCTATAGGTAAAAAGCATGTTCTCATCGAGCTCCCACACCCAATCGCTTGTATGCTCAACGAGTTCGCGGAATTTCTCCTCGCTTTCTTTAAGTCGTGCCGTCGACTCTTCCAGCGCGCGAATGTTATTTCGTATTAGTGAAAACAGGAGCAGCCCCGATACGGAGATAAAGAAGAATCCTTTATATGTTGACAGGCGGGCTATCGTTGCCGGGTTGCTGGTGAGCGCAACAACCAGGAGGTCTGAGAAAAAAATCCAGACAGCGCTGATGACTATGTAAACGAGTGTAATGCGTATTGGAATTGCCACGTCTTCGGGGAGCCTTCGCCTTGTCATAAGCAGTCCGATTATTTGAGACTCGTGCGGCATGACGCACGATGTCACAGCTACATTCACTAAGGTCAGTATATGCACAAATCATAGCGCGTTCAAACAGGGCATGTCTTCTGTAAATTTGAAGGAGGTGTTGAAAAAGACCAGGGTGTTTTGGTGCTTTTGGCGGAGAGCGTAGCCAGGTGTTCTGTCCAGTGCTTAAATGTTCAGCTCGGCCATAAGCTCTTCAAGCCTTGATGACATTGAGGAAAGCTCGGCCGCGGAATCTGCTATCGCTTCTATCGCTACATTTTGCTGCTCCATATTGGCCGATACATCCTCAGTTGAAGAAGCGGCTTCTTGGGTTATTGTTGCAATCATTGCGATACCGTCGGTCACGTTTGATATATCGCTTTTTATCTGAACGGTTGCTGCCTTAGTATTATCGGCAAGACCCGCAATCTGGTCGATCTCGCCGCCGACCTCTTTGTTAAGCTCGACCATTTGCTGTGCGGCTTCCGCAACCTGGCTGATTCGCTTTACTACATCATTTATAGAGGTCATAACTTGCTCAATCGACGTTCCGGCTTTTCCGGCAAGCTCTACGCCTGCCTCAACCTCAGCAGTTCCATGTTCCATGGATGCAACTGCCTCAATCGTTTCATCTTGGATACCTTTGATAAGCTCTGCAATCTCGCCTGTGGCCCGAGTAGAGCGTTCGGCAAGTTTTCCCACCTCATCGGCTACGACGGCAAAGCCTTTACCGTGCTCGCCGGCTCTGGCTGCCTCAATTGCAGCGTTAAGCGCAAGAAGATTGGTTTGCCCGGCGATGTCATCGATTACTTCGATGATCTCACCGATTTGTTTTGATTTCTCACCGAGTGCCTGAATTTTTTCTGCAGAGGAGAGTGTGGTATCTTTGATGCGCTCCATTTCGGTGATGATATCTATTACCGCACCTTTACCATGAGTCGCGGTTTTAGTTGCGTCGTTGGCGACGTTAGAGACAAGTTCAGCATTCTGCGTAACAGTGTCAATGGCTTCGGTAAGCTTGCGTAATTGCTCGACCGTTTCACCTATGCGCGTTGCTTGCGTTCCTGAGCCTTCAGCCGCCGCATCAATCGCAGAACTAATACTTGTCGCAATATCCGAGAGCTCTTCTGCGCTATTGCTTTGCTCACCCGCCGCTTCGGCAACTTCGCCGAGAACTTGTACAACTTCCTTTGCGGTTTCATTAATCGAAGTAGCGTTTTCGTTGAGTCCGTTTGATGATGTTGCCAAACTCGATGCAAGATCGACTATAAGGTTAAACGAACGCCGCATCGGGCTGGCCACAAACCGGTGCATGTAGATTGGTACGAATAGCAAGGTAATAAGGGCAATACAAACAACAAAAATCTGTATAATCCTGATCTGCTGCCCGATTTGTTTACTGTCATAGGATTTCGTTGATATGTTGTTGAGGCTCAGCGCATGCAGCTCGTTCACCTCATTAACGAGCTTGTTAATTTGTTTATCGAGCGTATCTTTAAGTACCATAGCGTCTCTTGAGCTACCGGTGGTGTGGAATAGCTGATTTGCCGTGTGGCGGATTTGTGCAAGGCTTGCATTGATTTTATCAGCATCGGCCCGCGCCTGGTGATTGCCGTTAAGTGTTTTACCGCGGGTATCTTTCAACTTAGTATCAAAATCGGTGGCCAGGTTATTAAACATGCGAATATTATCGCTGTTGTGATTCAGCAGGAAATCTTGGGCCGGCAGCGTCATGCTTCGGGCCATCAGCTGCAAGTGGCTGATGCGCTCTAGACTGGATGAATCTTGTGCAATATTACTCACCGTGCCGATAAGCTTATTTGTTGCAAACAAGAAGACAACAGCCGTTGCCAAGAGTATCAGGGCGATAATGACAATAATTACGTTTGCTTTAACATCGATGGTCAGCCGCTTTTTCAACAAGTAACTCCTAATTAGGTGATTATTGGTTATATCGGAAAAAGATCGTTCGTGCTTAATACATACAGTTTAATATCTTAAGCTGCTGGTTAAGTTGCCGATGTAGAAAACAAGACAGAATCTTAGAAACCAGCCGTGAGGAGAAATGATGAAGCGTTTGCGCCACTTTTTAGCATTAAGCTTTACCTTTATCCGGGAAAATAGGTTTATGCTCGCCGTAATAGCGGCTTTCTATCTTATCGTTGCATCTTTTTCGTATCTCATTTACCAACAAACATATGAGTCATTATTTAACGGGCTTCAAAATGAACTTACATCAACCGCACGGCTTGCCGGCGCATCAATCAATGGCGATGAACACAGGCAGCTTCAGGAAAGCGGCGCAGAGAGTTCACCCCTCTACCACAACTTAAAGAAACGGTTGCAGGAAGTACGGGATGCAAATCCTAAGATCCGTTATGCCTACACAATGGCTCATACAAACGACCCGAACAAACTACAATTTATTGTCGATGCCGAAGAAGATCCGAAACTCGTATCTCATCTTGGTGATCCATACGACGTATCAGGAATAATCCCTCAAGGATTTGACGGTGCTCTTGCCGACAGCGAACCGTATACCGATGAGTGGGGAACATTTCTCTCCGGCTATGCGCCGATATATGATAGCTCGGGCCGTGCCGTTGCTATCATCGGCATTGATATGTCCCTTGAAACAGTTAATAAAACGCTTGCCGGGCAACAGAAACTAATCTTTATTCCGCTGGGCATTCTCTTTCTAGTACCCCTCGTGTTAAGCCGGTTGTTATTCAAGAAAACACGAATCATCACACAGGCGCAGCCGGCATAGCTTGCGCAAACCCATTGCATTTAGAAGACCATCAAAACTCTTTTACCATGCCCATATCTTTATATACGTCGGATAGTGAGGGCATGGGGCAGCTACGCTGTACGCATGTTTATGCATTTTTAGGAGCTTCACGCAGCTGCATGATCGTTTGTAAAACCGGTTGCTTAGCACTGTGCATTGTGTGTATGCACACATACCTATAAAGCACATAAAAAACAGCCCTCGCATGAGGGCTGTTTTTTTATAACGCTTTTATATTGTTGCTCGTTCTAGAGGTTAAAGTTAGTGACCAAGGCATCGAGTTCCTCACTCATCGCCGAGAGTGATTGGGCTTGGGCCGCGATCTCCTGAACGCTGGCCGAGGTTTCCTCTGTTGAAGCTGAAACTTCTTCGGCCGATGCGGCCGCCTCTTCACTTGAAGCCGCAATCGAGTCAACGGCATTTACTACCTGGCTGGTCGATGCGGCGACTTCTTCGGCGGTCGCCGAGGTCTCTTCGCTGATTGCCGCGATCTGCTCGAC
>DASXVE010000012.1 GCA_036504445.1 Candidatus Aquicultor sp. | reverse complement strand
TGAAGCTAAGAACGAGAGTCACCAAAGGAGCCGGCTCCCGAGAGGCCGGGCTTACTATGGCGTTTAAGTTGCTCGAATCTGCCGAGAAGCGATGGTACCGTATTAGGGCACCGCATTTGGTCGCAAAAGTACGGGAGGGCGTTGTTTTTAAAGACGGGATTGAACTTGTGAAGCTAGAAGGAAGGGTTGTGGCTTAGGATGCTATCCACAACATTTGACAATAGCTCCGGACTATTTTCGAACTTTTGGAGCGGTTGTGCTCGTGTGCTATGCACAACCATAACTAAATAGACGGCATACCGTGTAAATCAACGGTATGCCGTCTATTCTGCTTAATACAACTATTAATACGTCCCGTAACCACTAAAGACGTCGGCATGTAACAACCAATAGTATTCACCCGTTACGTCCCAGCTCGAGGTGTAATTGGCAGCACCTCCTGCATAACAGGTAATTGTCATATAGTGGGCCGCATCAGTTCGCAAGCTAGTATTTTGAAAATCATAGTTATAGCACCTTGCGTTTCCTGACTGATCTAATCTAGACCAAGCATAATAAATATATGGATCAGCAATAAAATAGCTACTATTGTACCAATGAGTCCCTGGGGGCGTTGGATTAGCAGCCCAGGCATTCTCGCTATGGCTTCTGAACCCTAAGGTACCGCCATAATCGTACCAGTCGACTCTTAACTTGGTAGCGCACACTTCGTATCCAAAAGGGTCTCTTGTGCTAAGTTTCACCCAATTGTACCTAGTCGTTGTAGCAGCAGAGTAACCTGCATCTGGTTGTGCCTGCACCGCAAGCGGAGCTTTCTTTACTGTTTTATATGTTCCCTGCTTGCCATCAATATCATTGTGTAGGCTTGGCTAGCACACTCAGGCCTAAAATGATCTTTGACAACAACATGCGCGCTATTACCATCGTCCGTAAATTCAACTTTGTCTAGCACGATATAGCTATCGCTTGCTGGCTTTAATACTTTCTGTACTTGAGCAGTCTCACTAGCCGAAGCAGGAACCAAACATATTGAAAGCAACATGAGACACGATAGGATAACGGAAATTGCTTGTCTTCGCACTATGTCCTCCTTTACGACTACCTTCAACTTACCCTCTAACCTGACCTTATTATGTTGCTACCTATACGTTTATTCTATAAATACCTCCTTTAATATGTTATTGACGCCTTGGCTTGACATAATACCGTATTCTAGTACCATAATGTTATAATACTTATAGTAAATATTTAATACAAGCGCTTTTCATCTAAATTATTAATACATTTACGTTTGCCATATTCTTGGTTATCATTACGGCAAGGGTAGGCACTAATCTTGATGGGTGGTGTAAATGCTTCTCAGAAATATGGGCAGTTCGCTTATTGTACGGAGAGCCGCTTACCTGTTCTCGGTATTCATTATCATATTTGGCTTCTACTTTTGGTTAAAGATCAATTTCTTGAACCCATACGTGAAATCAAGTTCAGTAAATGCAATCGTTAATACTTTTATCTTGATAGTAGTTCCTGCTATTCTTTCCTTGGTATCGGTGTATACCAAACGACCAGCCCTTATGTATATTGCAGTGATTTTAGCCTTACCCGCTGGGTTTTACTTAGCTCTAACCCCTGGAATCTTCAAATGGTATGGCCTCATACTGGGCATGTATTTATGTGCCGCAGGGCTAATGTTTATTGGAAATAGAATCAAACAGTAGAATTTGAGGTTGCCCGGACAGATGTTTTGCTCCGCGGAGCGGGCAATTTTCGAACTTTTGGAGCAACTGTGCTTTAGCGCTAGCGTCTAAGTAGATTCCTTTGGACACCAATTAACCAAAGTCATTTCAACGTAGTTTACATGGGTAATATATTAAGGCTTTATTAACTTGCAAAAACGTTGCTTTAGTCCCCTATCCGGCTCAGCATCAATAATATGAGCCCGCCAGCTTGAACCAGTAGCTAAGAGTGGATGGCAACCTGTAAAATCAAGGCAGTGAAAGGAATTGCACTGCACCCTTTCATCGCTGAGCGGCAGCCAAAGCGGTTACCAAAGGGATGCTAAAAATTAGCAACGTAACAGCAATCAACCATAATAAACGAAAGTCTTTAATCCTACTAATATTCATACTTGCTGTCCTCCTCACTGGGGTTCCGCAGTTCGTAGACAAATGCAGCCCAAAACAGGCCGTTATGCAGGGGGAATGAAGATCAGCAAAAAAAGCGTGTGTGCCTACGGAACTATCTCGATGAAAAGCGGTGGCTCTTTGATCGAAAGAGCAGCAAATATGTCCCTTTGAGCTGGGGTCATCTCGGTTCGCTTGAGCACCTTGCCGGTGGGACCGGCGAACGCCCCGAGGTGCATCCGGTTCAATTCCGATTTTATGGCCCGCCAGGTTTTCTTCGCCTCCATCTCGGCTACCCGGATACACAGCAATGCGAGAAAGCATAGGGTGACGTGGGCACGGATGCGCTCCTCCTTTCTGTGGTAGATGGGCCGAAGCTCCAGGGTGTGCTTTAAGTCTCTAAATCCTCGCTCGACTTCTGCAAGCTGCTTGTAGCCAAGGGCAATGTCTTCCGCCGAGAGGGTGTCATCGGAGGTTGAAAGCAAGAATTTGCCATCAAGTTTTGCTTCTGCTTTGATCTTGGCCTTGGCGATTGCAAGGGTGCCGTCGGATTTTTGTTTGAGATAGCGCCCCAAGCTTTTATGGGCACGTAGCTCACAGGCCGCCTTTTTGTGGGGCTTGCCTTTGAGTTGCTTTAATGCTGCAAGCTCTTCCTCAAGGCGGGCGATGGTCTCCTCCCGCTGTAGCCGATCCCGCTCCGCTTCTGCCGGGTTGACGCAGAGCACATAGCGGCGTCTCCGTTCACCGTCGCCGACGGTGATCTCTTTGACCTTGAGGTTGTCTTTTACCACAGAAAAGCGCCCGGCCCTCGAGAGCGCGGCCTCGGTGAGCGGGGTGCCAGAGCGAAGTTTCTCCCCGGCGATGTAGCCGCCACCGGCTCGCGTAAGATAGCGCAGGTTCTCCTCCGAGGTAAATCCCCGATCTAGACACCAGATAACCCGATTCAGGCGCCACTGCCGAAGATCGTCTTTGACCTTCTGGATTACGCTCATATCGGCGGTGTTGCCCTGAAACGTCCAGGCCCTCACCGGGATGCCCTCGCGGGTGACCGCAAGGCCCACCACAACCTGGGGCCGGTCCTCACGCCTGTCTTTCGAGTGTCCGTACATTCTAAAATCGTCCTCTTCTTCCGTTTCAAAGTAGGTCGAGGTGGTGTCGAAGAAGAGCAAATCGACTTCAAGGTTTAAAAGGTCGGCAGCGGAAAAGAAGACCTCGCGCTGGATGGCGTCATCGGCCTCAAGAAGAAAATCCATCGCCCGGTAGGCATGATCATCGCTTAAGCTGCCCAGGCGGTCGATAACGGCATCATGCTCCACCCACGCGGTTGCCGCTCGTTTCGAGGTGGGGGCAAGTGCGCGGTTGGCAACAAGGGCGAAAATGACGCGCTCGACGTCGACTGCAAAGCGCCGGTCTTTCAGTAGCCCTTTAAGCGTCTCACCAATATCAAGGCGATGCCAGAGGCAGTCCAGAAGGTAGGCCGCCCCATACGGCTTTGAGGAGATAAAAGAGAGCCCGGCCGATGCTTCCGGGGCTTCGCCCGGCTCAAGAAAGCGAGCGATGCTTTTCACCAATCGGGCTAAAGCTTCACGGTCGAGCTGATCTTCTCGTCCGAAGGAGTAGACGACATTGGCTTGGGCTTGTCCTTTTTCGTTTCGCACATTGTGGGCTAGCTGTAGGTATCGAACAACTGAGCCGTCTTTGTTCTTCCGGGATATCGTTCGCAAGTACATGCCTACATGCTATGGAGATTTAAACCTACAGTCAAGGGCAATGGTGCATAACGTGTGCCTACGCTTGCTTGTCATTCCATGATGCGACACGGCTTCCTGCCTGCACATTTGGGTTTTAAAGCGGCTAAGAATGCCTATCAACTGCGGAACTCGGGTTTTACAGGAAGAGAAAGACCGCATAGACAAGGAAATGAATGAAGCTCAAGAGCTGCTAACCGCTATAACAGCACAGACCGATTTAATCGAACGCAGATTAATGCTGGCAATTAAAGCGGCTACGAGCTGCGGAATCGGTTACAAGAATGGCTTGGAACCGACAAAAGAGTTATTTAATAATGCGATTTTCAAAAAAGTCTATATAAATAAAGACGGCTCTGTTGCCAGAGCTGAATTCACTCCTATATACGAAATTCTATTCGTGCATAAAAAGTTCGAATTAGGACTTTTTGGCTCTCCGGATCGGATTCGAACTAAATGACGTGAGTCTTTTAATCAGGGCTTCTTTAATCCATTTGCGTTGGTGATGTTTGGTCTTTGATTCGCTTGTTCTAGCTAATCCCTCTGGATTACCTGCGCGCTGCGCATTTTTGCTTTGAGGCGAAGGATCGCTTTTGTGTGCAGCTGGGAGACGCGGGATTCGGTGACGCCCAAAATTTCGCCTATTTCGCGAAGTGTGAGGCCGTCGTAGTAGTAGAATGAGATAACCGTGCGCTCGCGTTCCGGGAGTTTGCGGATGGCGTCGGCAAGTATCTCTTTGATCTCAGCGAACTCGAAGGTTTGCGCAGGATCGGGGCTTGATGCGTCTTCGATACTGTCGATGAGGCTGACCTTATCGTCTTTATCGCCAACGTTCCAGAGTTCTTCTAAGGCTAGCACGGATGTGTAGCTGAGCTGGCTTAGAAGGTCATTATGCTCTTCTACGGTGACGCCCATCGCCTGTGCGACTTCTTGATCCGTCGGCGGGCGTCTGAGCTGATTCTCAAGATCGTAGAAAACGCGTTCTAGCTGGCGGGCACGGTAACGAACCGAGCGCGGAACCCAATCGAGGGCACGTATCTCGTCGATAATTGCGCCTTTAATCCTGTTGATCGCATATGTCTCGAATTTGATCTCGCGGCTCATATCGAACTTTTCGATGGCATCGATAAGCCCGAAAATACCATAGCTAACAAGGTCTGCCTGGTCAACGCTTTGGGGCAAGTTTGCGGAAATACGGCCGGCAATGTATTTTACAAGCGGCGCGTAATGAAGGATAAGATTATCGCGGGCATCCTGGCATTCGTTTGTTTTAAAGTCTAACCAAAGCTCGCTTATGTTTGTTTCGCGTCGTAGCTCCACTGCTGCCTCCATGCCCGTGTGCCCTTTTGCGAGCACGGCTGTCGCGACTAATTGCTGTAAAACGTGCTATAAAAAGCCTTACCTACAATATCGTTTTGTTTATTAAAAAGTTTAGCGAATATTACGCGCGCGGGTGCGAGCGCATGTAAATGTCCTTGAGTCGTGCCTTGCTTAAATGAGTATAAACCTGCGTTGAAGATAAATCAACGTGCCCAAGAAGCTCCTGAACGTAGCGAAGATCGGCCCCCGCTTCCAGCAAGTGCGTGGCAAATGAGTGGCGAACCGCGTGTGGGGTTATCCCGCAACTCAAACCCACCTGCCTCACATACTTCGACATAATCAAGCGAACGCCGTGCGTTGATAAACGCTCGCCCATGTAGTTAAGGAATAGGGCTTTTGTCGCGCCTGCCTCGGGTTTTCGTTTTGCCGTCATTGTGGTTCGGCCGTCTTTTAGATAGCTGCGAACGGCGTTCGCCGCGTCATTGTGAATAGGTACGATGCGCTCTTTCCTGCCCTTTCCAAGTACTTTTACCTCGAGCGAGCCGTAGTTGATGCTATCAAGATCGAGGCCCACCAACTCGCTTACCCTAATACCGGCGGCGTAGAGCATTTCGAGCATCGCCTTATCGCGAAGGCCGGCCGGTGTTGAAATATCGGGCGCGGACAGCAGCATGACGACCGAGTCCTCTTGCATAAACTTCGGGAGTTTACGCTCGGCTTTTGGCGCCGATACCAGTTCCGCAGGGTTTACATCGACGGCACCGGTACGGTTGCTATACGCGTAAAAGGCGCGGATGGCGGAGAGCTTACGCGAGATGCTGCGTCTTCCGATTTTTTTAACCTGTAAGTAGCCAAGATAGTTTCGAAGCGTTTTATATGTCACCTTTGTATAATCGATACCCGCCTCGTTTATGTATCCAAGGAATTGGCGGATATCGCTCCCGTATGCATCGACGGTGTTCTCGGAGAGGTTTCGCTCTGCGGCTAGAAATGTGACAAAACGGTCGAGGGCTTCATCCATGCTGCATCCATCCTGCAAATTGTGTTTAGTAGTAGAATTCTTCGCTTTACTTTAGTATTCCTGCTTATTCCGACTGGCTCGGCGGTTGTCCTGGCGTTTCCTATGACGGCGGATTTTCCGCTCCCGGTATGATAATCCCTGCGACGGCGTCTTTTGCGACTTTTATCACAACACCATCGGCGATCTCAAGCATAACTGTATCTTCCTCGATGCTTTTAACCTTGCCGTATATGCCGGCGATCGTGACCACGTTGTCGTTTACTTTAAGATTACTGATGATATTACCGCGCTCTTGCGCCCGCCTGCGCTGCGGCAGAACGAGCAGGAAGTAGTAAATTGCGATGAATATAAAGATATAGATGATGATCACGAGCGTACCGCTGGTTTGGCCTGTTAGCATATTGACTCCTTTACTGCATCATCTTTCTCCGGTATAACAACGTTTTGATTCTGCTCTTTACGAATATCTTTGTTGATATCTTCCCTTTTAGATTGTATTAAAATCATCTTCATGGCTCGCCTGGTAAGCGGCTCTGAATTCGGCGAATCTATCCTCGATGATTGCTTCTCGGGCTTGAGCCATTAAGTCGACGAGATATGCAAGGTTATGCCAGGTCAGCAGGCGCGCTGCTAAGATTTCCCCCGCTTTTACCAGGTGGCGGATATATGCCCTCGAATAATTATCGCACGTATAGCAGCTGTGGTTTGGGTCGAGTTTAGAAAAATCATCCGAATATTTTGCGTTTCTCATGTTAAGCTTACCAACCGAAGTCATCGCAAGGCCGTTTCGCGCAACCCTGGTCGGCAGCACGCAATCGAACATATCGACGCCGAGCGCGACCGATTCTATGAGGCTTGCCGGATCGCCCAAACCCATCACGTAACGCGGCTTCTCTTTCGGTAGTACCGGCACCGTATAGTCGAGAATTTCAAGCATCAGGTCCGCCGGCTCGCCGACGCTTAAGCCACCGATTGCGTAACCCGGAAAATCGAGTTCTACCGTAAGCTCTGCGCTCTTCTTACGCAGGTCTTCGTAGGTACTTCCCTGGACGATACCGAAAAGCGCCTGGTCGGTAACGTGAGACTCTTTGCATCGTTTCGCCCATCGGTACGTTCGCACAAGCGCCTCGTCGGCGTATGCTTTATCGACCGGATAGCTGGTGCATTCATCAAGCACCATGATGATATCCGCACCGATGGCTTCTTCGATCTCCATGACTTTCTCGGGCGTGAAGAAATGCGTTGTACCGTCAACGACCGAGCGGAACTCGACACCCTCTTCCGATATTTTTCGTATCGCGCTTAGGCTGAAGACCTGGAAGCCGCCGCTATCGGTTAAGATAGGCTTGTTCCAGTGCATGAAGTCGTGTAAACCGCCCGCCTTCTTGATAAGGTCGTGGCCGGGACGAAGGTAAAGATGATACGTATTCGAAAGAATAATCTGGGCGCCGAGTTTCTCCAGCTCTTCGGGCGCCATCGCTTTGACCGTCGCGCGTGTGCCGACCGGCATAAATACAGGAGTTTTGATATCACCGTGCGGTGTATGGATAATGCCCGCTCGCGCCTTCGTCTTCTTATCTTCATGAACCAGCGTATATGTAATCATCGCGTTTGCCTGTTTTCCTTTTCCATAAAGACCCGGGTAAACGTACCGGACAGTTTCTTCGTTTTTATTATTTCGTACCCGATTTTCTGGTAAAACGGGACGCTCGTCTCGCGTTTGTATCCCGCGAACAGCTCAAACCGTTGCGCTTCGCCTCAAGCATATAATTCCCTGTAGTAATTGTGCTCACCTGCTTAACTTTTATCTGTTACAAAATAAGCATAGCGTCGCCGAAGCTAAAGAACCGGTAGCGTTCTTTTACCGCTTCAGCATACGCCTTCATAATGAGGTCTTTTCCGGCAAAGGCCGCAACCATCATGAGAAGCGTCGATTTCGGCAAGTGGAAGTTCGTTATCATAGTATCGACCATTCTAAACTCATAACCGGGATAGATAAATAGACTTGTGCTGCCGGTACCGGCCTCAAGTGTTCCATTTCTGCCGGCGCTTTCGAGCACACGCACCGATGTCGTGCCGACCGCGACGATGCGGTCGCCCCGCTGCTTCGCCTCGTTGATCACGGCCGCTGCGTCGGGCGTAACGCTGTAGAGCTCGCTGTGCATTTTGTGGTCTTCAAGAATTTCTTCTCGGACCGGGCGAAACGTGTCGATGCCGACCCGCAGGGTAACGGCTACATTGGTAATCCCCTGTTCGTCGATCCGCTTCATGAGTTGCGGCGTAAAGTGCAAGCCGGCCGTCGGCGCAGCCACCGAACCGCGCTCTTGGGCGTAGATCGTCTGGTACCTGTCCATCGTATCGAGCGGTTTTGTAATGTATGGGGGCAACGGCACATTCCCGAGTTCATCTATAAGCTCGTCAAAATCGCCCTCATAGCTAAACGACACAAGGCGTTCCCCACCGGCTAAACGCTTTTCGATCTTGGCGATAAGCCTGCCGTCACCGAAAACAACTTCAGCGCCGGGTTGCAGCCGCCTACCGGGCTTTACCAGAGCTTCCCACAGATTCTTCTCTACTTCGGCCAGCAAGAAGATCTCGACTTTGCCGCCGGTGTGCGCTTTCTCGCCTTTCAAGCGAGCCGGTATCACCCGCGTGTTGTTTATAACAAGACAATCGCCCGCCCGAAGATAATCCTGTACGTCGCGAAATATTTTGTGTTCGATTAAACCGGTTTTCCGGTCGACAACCATAAGCCGCGAGGCATCTCGCGGCTCAACCGGGTCTTGAGCTATTAATTCCTTGGGTAAATCGTAATCGAATTCTTCAGTCCTCACATTGCCGCCTTAACAACGAATCAATATCTAATGCTTATTTATGTCTTACTCGGTTTTTGTCCATGCTCGTTCTTCGGCCTTGCCCAGCTTCTTGGCGTAACGTTCAAGCTCGCTGTAGATGCAACCGCAATACGGCTGCCGGTACATCCCCAGCTCTTTTGCCCGTTCCTGTGCGCCCCTAAATCCGGGTCGAAAATCAAAGTAGCGGAATTCGATGCCGTACGCTTGCGCGGCCTCGGCGCCGATCCGCTGCAAAAGTTCGTGGTCCTGATACGGGCTTACGGAAAGCGTAGTCGTTAAAGCGCTAAACCCCTGAGCGGCCGCAAAACGGGCGGCCTCCATCAGCCTAATACTATAACACATCCCGCAGCGGGCATCCTCACTACCGGATACAGCGCGAAGATAGACAAGCGGATCGTATTCGCCTACATGCAGCACAACCTCGTTCGCTTTGCAGTAATCCGAGAGTGCCTCCAAGCGCCGGATATACTCCATTGATGGGTGTATATTCGGATTGAAGTAATACGCCTCTATTTCATATGTCTCGGTAAGCACGCTATGCGGGTAGATAAAACACGGCCCGCAGCACGTGTGTAATAAGATTCGTTCCATGTTATATATTGTATTTTGCTTGAGGGTTTCAATCAATGAGAGGTATGCGGTTGCAAAAACCACTAAGTGCTTATACTAACTTGCCAACCACCCGAGAAGCGCCTGCACCGCGGCAACGTCCGGCACAACGTAGTCAGCTTCCAGCTCTATCTCGGGTGCGCTCTCGTGTGACATGACGCCGACTGAAACCGAGTGCAATGTTCCTTTGGCTTGCAGCTCTCTGAGCGCGGTAAACGCATCGACATCGGTAATATCGTCGCCTATGTATATGGCATTCCGAAGACCATAATGCCTGATCAGTGCCACGACCGCATCACCCTTATTAATCGGGACATCCGGTTTGAGCTCGATAACGTAGCGCCCTTCAAATGCGCGCACCGGATACTTTTGCAAAACCGGCGCTATTGCCGCTTTTACGAGCGCTTCGGTTGCCGGTTTATCTTCGGCAAGACGGTAGTGCACGGAAAAGCCGAGTTTTTTTATCTCAAGTACGATGCCGGGCACATTGAGCACACGCGAAAGTTCCGTAGAAAGTTGTGGGGCTAGAGCTATGTATTCGGCAGCATTATCTACATAATGCTGCGTACCGTTCTGGATCCATTCAAGCCCGTGGTTTCCAACGTATACGATATCATCGACTCCGACGATTTTCTTTGCGTCGTCGGAATTTCGTCCGCTTACAACGGATACTACCGCATATTTCTCTACCAGCGCTCTGATTATCTGCCGCACCTCTTCGCTGATTGTTGCTTGTTGAGGCGTGGGGGCGATGCCGCTTAGCGTCCCGTCGAGATCGCTAAATATCCCGCATGAGCCGGAAGACCGCTTGAACGATTCCAGCGCCTTATGTAAGGTATCTATCATGTGCGCTCTAGCATTAGTTCGTAGTTGGCTTCATAATTCGCCGCCATTTGTTCAGGGCTGAAATTTGCAATGACGTATTCTCTGCATACCTTTGGATCGATCTCGGCCGCTTTCTTAACTGCGGCGGGCATCTCTTCAACCGCATCAACGATATAGCCTACCTTTGCGCCGTTGAGCACCTCGGGTGACGAGCCGTTTCGTATAGCTACAACCGGCGTGCCGCATGCCATCGCCTCGGCCATAACCAGGCCAAAAGGTTCCGGCCACTGTATCGGGAAGATAAAGCACTTTGCTTTCATGAGAAGGTTACGCTTATCTTGCTCTCCGATCTCGCCGGTGAAGAATATCTGTTTCCCGTCGATGTGGGGCTTTACCTTTTCTTTGAAGTACTCCATGTCGCATGGGTCAACCTTACCGACCAGTATAAGCCGCTCGCCAAGCTCTTTTGCCACTTCTATCGCAAGGTGCGTGCCTTTTAGCGGACTGACCCTACTGACCAGGATAAGATAGTCTTCCTTATCCTCGGAATACGGATAGTTAGCGGCATCAATCGCATTGTAGACGGTGTTCACATAATTAAGTTCCGGGCAACAGCTGCGCTGGTACTCGCTGATGGCGTTGTAGTAGCAAGCATCCTTGAAATGCTTATAAAAGATGGAGGTGTCCTCGGTAAACGGCCCGTGAAGCGTGTGGAGCATAGGTGTCTTTAGGCGATGTGACATCGCGACCGAAACAAAGCCATTGTGGTCGTGCACGATATCGAACTCGTCGGCGATTTTAAACGCTTCGCTGGCCTGCGTGGCATCATACATCATCATGCCCATTTTAGCCGTCTGTCCTACATCGAAGGTATACTTTAAGGTGGCTTTTGTTTCAGAATCTCCGGTTGCAAACAGGGTGACATCATGCCCCCTATCGGCAAGCCCATCGGCAAGAAGTGAGACTACCCATTCGATCCCGCCGTATCCTTTAGGTGGGACCCGAATCCACGGCGGTGCGATCAATAGAATTTTCATTACGCGTTTTCTCCTTTTTTTCACGCAATCACTAATCTATTTGTTGCACAACCGAGCAATAAATAAACCACGCTTGCTATATATCAGTCTATTTCCCAGGCTAAGCCATGTACTTCTTCAATGGCTCCGCGTGACATGAGTTCGGATACGCAGGCGAATGGATTCTTGGAGTTATACAGCACATCGTGCACATTCTCGCTGATCGGCATGTGTATCTGGCAACGCTCGGCAAGCTTGACAATTGCTTTCGCCGTTCGCACGCCTTCCGCCACCATAGTCATCTCGGCGTTTGCCTGTTCGGGAGTCATGCCTTTACCTATCATTTCTCCAACGGCACGATTTCGGCTGTGCTTGCTCATGCAGGTCACAACCAGATCGCCAATGCCGGCGAGGCCCGCGAACGTTCTAACGTCGGCGCCCATCTTCCCGCCAAGCCTTGCTATTTCAGCAAGCCCCCTGGTTAAGAGTGATGCCTTCGTGTTATCACCGTAACCAAGACCATCGGAGATACCCGCGGCTATAGCTATCACGTTCTTGACCGCCGCGCTTATCTCTACGCCGACAAGATCGGGGTTCGTATATACCCTAAAAAATGGGGTCATGAAGACATCTTGCATCTCTGCCGCAACGCCGCGACTCCTGCTTGAGACTACCGTCGCCGAAGGGATGTTCTTACTAACCTCTTCTGCGTGATTGGGGCCGGACAGCACACCTATATGCACGGCTACCTTGGGCGGCATCTCTTCGCTTAATACTTCCGACATACGCTTTAACGTCTCACACTCTACACCCTTTGCAAGGCTTACCACGATAGCATCGTCTCGAACGTAGGGTTTTACCGCAACAGCACTTTCACGCATGGCGTGTGATGGTGTTGCCATGACAACAAAGCCGGCACGCGCGAGCGCTCTTTCAATATCTCCGGTAGCCCTGACGTCGTTATGAATAACAATATCTCTTAAATATTTTGGGTGGCGATGCGTCTCGTTTATCGCCGTGACCACCGACTCATCACGGGCCCAAAGATTTACGGCGTATCCTTTATTTGCCAGGAGATTTGCGATCGCTGTCCCCCAGCTTCCCGCCCCGATGACTGCAATCTCTTTCAGATTAATCTTCCTCCAAAGTGACCTTTTTATCTATTCTCAGCTCAGTTCCATTAAGCAAGCGGCCAATATTCGAACGGTGACGGTATATCACCACGATAGCCGCGATTATCGAGAAGATTATGAATTCCTTTCTCGGATATATAAACGAAACAAGGACCGGCAGCATTATCGCTGCAATAATCGATGCAAGCGATACATATCTGGTAATCGCAATGAGCGCAATCCAAACGATAACGAGAATCGGTATCGTAATCGGCCATAACCCGGTCACCATACCGCCGGCCGTGCTCATCCCTTTGCCGCCGGAAAACTTCAAGAATATCGAATAGCTGTGCCCTAGAATCGCGGCTAGGCCTGCGGCCACTCCGACCCACAGCACAAACGCTGAATTTGACGGAAACGCTAAATCCACAATGATGACGGGAATAAAGCCTTTCAGAAAATCACACGCCAGAACGGCAGCACCGGCGACCGGGCCAAACGCTCTAAACATGTTTGTCGCACCGATGTTGCCGCTTCCGAATTTGCGGATATCCGCCTTGAAAAAGAGTTTGCTAATAACCAGGCCAAACGGCACTGATCCAAAAATATACGCGAATAAGATTATTGCTGCGGCAATACCTATCAAAGGCCGATCCCCTATTTATATTTGCTTCTAAAGCGGACGCTTATCGGGCATCCGGTGAATCCGTAGAGTTTTCGTATTTGATTCTCAATATATCGCTCATATGAGGGCGTTACAAGCTGCGTGTGGTTGACGAAGAACACGAACGACGGGGGTCGTGTCCCGACTTGAGCCGCATACGAGATTTTAAGTGTGCGCCCACCCTTGGCGGGCTGGAATCCTTCTTCTTTTATCATTCCGACCATCCCGTTAATCGATGAGGTCGAGACCCGTTTATTGTACTCCGCCATAACCTCGTTAAACGTAGCGTACAGCTTCCCAATGCCACGGCCGGTTGTGGCGGACACCTTTAAGCGCGGCGAGTAATCGAGAAACCTGAGCTTGTTCTCAATGCCCGCTTCGAGTTTATCGCTTTTCTCTTTATCTTCGACGACGTCCCATTTGTTGAGCACGATGATGCTCGCGCACCCGCGTTCTTCTGCAAGGCTCGCGATTTTTTGATCCTGCGTGGTCGGGCCTTCTTCAGCGCTGACAACAATCACCGCGATATCTGCCCTATCCAGGGCTTTTAGCGCACGAATAAAGCTGTAGTACTCCAGGTCTTCTTTCAGGTGGGGTTGCCTGCGAAGGCCGGCCGTATCGATAAAGCGGTAGGTGATACCGTCTTTTTCAAATACGGTATCTATGGCGTCGCGGGTAGTGCCGGCAACCTCGCTTACGATAACGCGTTCTTCACCCAGCAGCCTGTTTACAATCGACGACTTACCGACGTTCGGCTTGCCGACAACCGCTATCTTTATCTCGTCAGGCTCTTCAACCCGTTCAACCTCCGGTAAAAGCGCCGTTATCGCGTCCAGGAGATCGCCTACACCGAGACCGTGCACACCCGATACGGGGAACGGTTCGCCCAACCCGAGATTGTAGAACGGGTAAATCGCGGCCTCGTGGATTATATCATCAATTTTATTTACGGCGAGAATAACGGGCTTGTCCGAGCTTCGCAAAATCTTTGCCACCATCTGGTCTTCGTGCATTTCACCCACAACACCGTCGACAACAAAAACGATGACATCGGCTTCCTCTATGCCGAGCATCGCCTGCTGCGTAATCTGCCGCCCCATGGTAAGGTCGGCGCCAAAATCGAGACCGCCCGTATCGATAATCGTAAACATCTTGCCGTTCCACTCGGTGTCGACGTAATTTCGATCCCGAGTCACGCCCGATGTCTCATGCACGATCGCTTCTCGGGAGGCGACAATGCGATTTACCAGCGTAGATTTGCCAACATTCGGTCGTCCTACAACCGCAACTAAAGGATATGTCATATTATTTCTTCACTATCTCCATAACTTTGTCTACAAAACCGCTACCGGAACACTCTGTAATGTGAACCGCCGCCCCGATCTCTTTTTCAACCTTCTCAGGCGTATAACCGTCGAGCAACAGGCCGTCGGCGTTAAGCACGATATCGGGCACAAGCACGATATCGGGTCGAGTATGATTCTCAAGCCAAGCTTCGACACCCGTAACGATATCCGAGCCTGTGAGAAGACCGGTCACATTAACTTTTCCTCCGAAATAAGAGTTTCTAACCGGGATTACATCGATCACGACGCCGGTTTTATGCGCCAGCGTTTGTGCAATCTCGCTTAATATCGGTGCGAATAATTCCCCTGTTACCGAAGCGATGCGGGATTCCGGCGTTGTATTATCGCTGCTATGCTCGTCCTCCGGTATGCTGTCGAGCATATCCGCAGCCTCATCGACAAAAAGCCGTGACAGGCCGATGCCGTTTTCGATCTGCGGATAATCCCCGTAGTGCTGAGACGGCGGCAGTTCAAATCCGCCGGTAATATAAAACTCGTCCGCAATATAGAGCCAGGCCGAGCCTTTCTCGCTTTCAAACTTGTCTTGCCATACTCCGGCTTGTTCAACAAGTTCTATTATCTCTTGTTTTTCGAACGAACGCAAAGGATAGAGGCCTTGCCTATAGCCGGTAAGCCCAACCGGTACCAGCCCGACCGACGTGATACCGTCATATCCGTTTGCTAGATACTCAATCGACCCGTCGAGTTCGCGCTTGTCGTTTAAGCCGGGGCACATCACCATCTGTATGTGAAGTTCGATATCCGCGTCCGACAGGCGCTTGAGGCGCTCGAGGGTCGTGTCCGTCTTCTTCCTGCCCAACATCCGGGCGCGCAGCTCCGGGTTGGTTGCATGAATCGACACATAAAGAGGGCTGAGGCGATCATCAATAATCCGATCGATATCGTCATCGCGCATATTGGTAAGCGTCACGAAGTTGCCGTATAAAAATGAAAGCCGGAAATCGTCGTCTTTAACGTAGACGGCATCCCGCATCCCCGGCGGCAGCTGGTCGATAAAGCAAAATACGCACTTATTAGCGCACGTTTTTATACCATCAAAAAGGGACGTCGCAAAACGCAAACCCAGGCTCTCAAAACCCGGGTTTTCTATACGCACGAATCGGCGTTCACTCTCGTGTACGAGCTCGAGCACAAGATGATTGTCGGCTACGCAAAACTGGTAATCGAGTATATCGCGCAGCGTCCGGCCGTTTATCGATACGATGTGATCTCCGGGCTTCAATCCGTGCGTTTCGGCCAGGCTTCCTTGTATGACTTCTAATATTTCTGCAGAACTCACTATGTCCCCCCCCTAGGATGGAAACATGATAGCATTATCGAGACACCGGGTCGAGGACATTGGTTTTTAGCGCTTGAGAGGTGTGGAGTTGCTTAGACTTTCGCTTTAGCGGTTTCTATCGAGCTCTTCGAGCTTGTCGATGACTTCCTGCAGTATCCAGTCGGGGGTTGAGGCACCGGCTGTTATGCCGACCTGGTCGATGCCGGTTAGCCACGCCTCGTCGATCTCATCCGCGGTCTCTATGTGGTAGGTCTTCTTGTTGCTTTCCAGGCATATTTGCGCGAGCCGTGTCGTGTTGGCGCTGATTTTACCGCCGACGACCAGCATCAAATCCACCGATTCCGATAACTCTTTTGCCGCGCTTTGCCGCTGGCTTGTCGCGTTGCAGATCGTATTAAACACCTTAAGCTCTTTCGTTTTATTGAGAAGCTCATCTACAACGTTTTTTAGATTCTCTATCGACTGCGTTGTTTGCACGACCACGCCGACGCGCTGTATTATATCGAACCTTTCGAGCTCCCGCGCGTTCTCAATTACCACTGCGCGGCTGCCGGCATAGGCCAGCAAGCCAACAACTTCCGGGTGATTCCGCTCGCCAAGAATTACAACTTTATAATCGTTTCGGATGAGGTCGGCGGCCCTTTCCTGGGCTTTTGCGACAAACGGGCAGGTTGCGTCAATGAGCGTAAGGCCGCTCTCCTGCACTTTTGCTATGATCTTCGGGTCGACGCCGTGTGTGCGAACAATAATGGTGCCCGAATCGGCCTCTTCAACCGAGTTAACAACGTTCACACCTTGCTGTTTAAGCGATTCAACAACCTGGGGGTTATGAATGATCGGCCCCAGGGTGTGTATCGGCTTAGGCGAGCTATCCGCGGCCTCTCGCGCTATTTTTAATGCTCGTTGTACACCGTAGCAGTACCCGGCATGCTTGGCTATCGTAATTTCCATCTTATATTTTCACCTTAGCGTTCACCTGAAATCAGGTTCTTTATTTCATTCATCATCTGTGCGGCAAGCTCCGCTTCTCTAGCTTTTCGCTCGGCGGCCGACGCCTTTTCGACCATAATCGGTTCGCCGATATGCGCTTTTATCTTGGGAAACTTAAGCAACTTGCTCCCTTTGGGCTTGACCTTATCGGTTCCGATAATACCGACCGGCACAATCGGGGTGCCGGTCTTTAGCGCCATCGATGTAACACCCGAAAACGGCTCGCCCAGTTTCCCATCCCTATGCCGCGTCCCTTCCGGGAAGATGAGCAGCACCTCTCCATCGGCCAGCACTTTCAGCGCATATGATATCGCGCCTTTATCGGCCAGACCGCGCTTTACCGGAAACGTATGCAATGCCTTGAGCGCCCGGCCGAGCAGGGGAATCTTAATAAGCTCGGCCTTGGCCATAAAGTTGACGGGGCGCGGTTTCCCCACAAAAGCGATCATAATCGGGTCAAAGTAGCTCATGTGGTTTGCGGCGAGAATCACGGGACCTTTTTTTGGGATGTTTTCTTTGCCGGTGATCTCATATCGGTACGCCGGCTTCATATAGAGCGCGAGCAACGCGCAAACCAGTTTATAGAACATCGGCCTTCCTGCTCTTCTCTACAATATTGATGATCTCCTGGACCACCTGGCCGATGGTTTTATCCGTTGTATCCACCACATATGCATCCAGGGCTTTAAGAAGCGGGCTGGTGGCACGGGTTGAATCGGTGTTATCCCGTTTTACCAGGTCTCGCTCAACAACCGGCAAGTCGATATTGTGGCCCTTTTCTTTGAGTTCGCGGTAACGTCGTTTCGCCCGTTCTATCGGCGATGCCTGTAAAAATATTTTTACTTCGGCATTTGGAAATACGACCGTGCCGATATCCCGGCCTTCAACGACCATATTGTCATAGACATCCGCATAACTCCGCTGTTTCTTTACAAGCGCTGTTCGAACTCCGGGGATTTTAGAAACCGCAGATACGTTTGCGCTTACCTTGGGAGCACGAATCGCTTCGGTTACGTCCTCGCCATCGATCGTGATCGCGTAGTGACTCGGCCTAAGCTCTTTGATATCGATCTCCACCCCTCGGGCCAATGCGGCAAGCGCAGTCTTATTCGTTACATCAATCTTTTCTTTGAGCGCTTTCATGGTCACCGCACGATACATTGCACCGGTGTCGATGTAGTTAAACCCTAGTCTCTTTGCCACTTCTTTAGCCACGGTGCTTTTACCTGACGCAGCCGGGCCGTCTATTGCAATAATCATGCTTAATATAGTATCAAAATGTAATTTTCATAGCTATCTGGATTTATTTTACTCAATAGCGGTATCGAGTAATCTATGGAGAGTTTCTTCAAACCGAGGATATGAGATTGCGATGCAATCGCTGTTTTCTATGATGGTCTCGCCGTCCGCGACCATGCCCGCGATGGCCAGCGCCATTGCAATACGATGATCTCCGTGGCTCTTCACTTTAGCACCCCGGAGCGGTGTCGGGCCCGAAATTATTATCCCGTCTTCAAGTTCGCTGACATGAGCCCCCATTTTTCGCAGTTCTCTTCCAAGCGCGGCGATTCTATCGCTCTCTTTTACGCGAAGCTCTTGCGCATCTCTTATCACTGTTTTACCGTTTGCTTGCGTCGCGGCAACGGCTAATACCGGGATTTCGTCAATCAGCCGTGGTACGAGCTGCCCCCGTATCTTTGTACCGATCAAATTAGAGGAGGATGCTTCTATCGTCGCTCGCGGTTCATTGCTGATCATTTTTTGGTCGACAAATGTGATCTGCGCTCCCATCCGGTACAGCGCGTCGATAATTCCTGTTCTTGTCTCATTAACGCCTACGTTTTCTATCATAACTTTGGAGTCTTTCAGGATAAGAGCCGCCACTATGAAAAACGCGGCGCTTGATATATCTCCCGGCACATCAACGTGAGTCGCGATAAGCCTTTGTCCGCCACGGATCCGATAGTGAGTACCGTCGACCGTGATATCCGCACCGAATAGTTTGAGCATGCGCTCGGTATGGTCGCGCGATTTGTATGTCTCAGAAATAACGGTCTCACCATCGGCCATAAGCCCTGCGAGAAGAAGCGACGTTTTTACTTGAGCGCTCGCAACCGGCATCTCGTAGTCGATGCCTCGAAGCGCCGAACCGTAGATTGAAAGCGGCGCGAATTTGCCGCCGGCGCGCCCGCATATCTGCGCCCCCATGAGCTTCAGCGGGTCGACAATGCGCCCCATCGGCCGTCGCCGTATGGACTCGTCCCCGTTAAGAATAGCGTAAAGATTTTGCCCGACTAAAATTCCCGGCAATATGCGGGTTGTTGTCCCTGAATTACCGGTATCCAGCACGTCATCGGGCTCACGCAGCCCCTTTAGGCCAACGCCATGGATGATGAGCTCCGTATCGCCCGGTTGCTCGATTTTTACACCGAGCGCTTTAAAGCAGCGCATCGTGCTGATGCAATCATCGGCAGGCAGAAAACCGGTCACTCTGGTTATCCCGTCGGCTATAGCGCCCAGCATAACCGCCCGGTGTGATATCGATTTATCCCCCGGGACAGTGATGCGGCCTGCTATCTTATTCGCTTTTGATACTTTAAGCTGCATAAGTTTTGTTCTCCATGTGCCTGCACATCTTTTGTACCATGGTTTTGCGCGTACCGCAGGGCGCACGGTATATCCTTACTATAATATGTACCGTATTTACTACACAAGCTCTGGTGTATGCCGCTAGTGACGACTATCAGCATGCGCCCTCGCATATGTTCACTATATTACCCTTGTGTGCGTACGTCTACTTCATACCCTTTCTCGATAAGAGCATGCGCGGCTCGCTCAGCATTTTGTTTCTCCGGTACGGTGAGGCGAAGCGTACCGGATCGCTCACTGATATGAAGGATTTCGATATCCTCGATGTTCACCCCAATTTGCCCGACCGTAAGCGTAATGTCGCTGATAACACCCGGCTTATCCGAAACCGGAACGTAAAGTTCATAGAGGCGTTCAATCTGCTTGCCGAGCGCTGACGGCATGTTTATTCGCGCATCTTGCGCTTGCGCAAGAATATCGTTGATCCTTGTCCTATCTTCGTCCTCGAGCGCATGCATGAGCCCTTCCAACATGGCGGTCATTTTTTCCAGCGAGTACAGCAGCGCGTCTTTATTATCAAGGCAGATATCAACCCACATATTCGGGCTGCCCGCAGCGATTCTCGTCGTGTCTTTGAAACCGCCTGCAGCAAGCAGAAGCAGGTTCTCTGTTCTATCGCTCTCACCTTGCGCCAGGTTCATAAGAGAAGCCGCCACCATATGCGGCAGGTGGCTTATCACCGCGACCGCCCGGTCGTGTTTCTCGGGGTCGATCGCAAGCACATTGGCGCCGATAGATGTCAGCAGCGTATGTAATTGCTGGTAAGCACCCATATCGGTCGATCTTGTCGGCGCAAGCAGGTAGTGCGCGTTTCTAAAAAGGTGCGGATTTGCAGCTCCGACGCCAATCCTCTCAGACCCGGCCATCGGGTGACCGCCGATAAAATGCACACCGGGCGGCATTAACGGCTCGATGTCGGCCACGATACTGGCCTTTGTGCTGCCGACGTCGGTTATAATCGCGCCTGCTTTTGCCTTTTGTGCTGCTTCGAGCGCATATGCGGCTATTCTGCCTACCGGTACGCAGATAAATATTACGTCCGCGTCCGCTACCGCCTCGCCGATGCTTGAAGCGCCTTTATCGATGATTCCTCCTGTCAACGCTTCGTTTATTGCAGCAGGCCTGTGGTTGTATCCGGTGACTTTATAGCCGTTATCCAGTTCCTTAAATGCAGCGGCGAGCGAGCCGCCTATAAGGCCTAAACCAAGAATCGCAATCTTCGTCGTCATTACGCCGGCACCATCATTTCTTTGCCAAATGCCTCCGCAACTTTGCGGACTCTGCGCATAATTCCATCAAACTGCTCGAATGTGAGCGATTGCTGCCCGTCACAAAGCGCGGCTTCAGGGTTGGGATGTACTTCGATCATCGCACCATCGGCGCCCGCCGCAAGCCCGGCGAGCGTTAGTGGCTCGACCAGGTTTTTCTTACCTGCCGCGTGACTCGGATCAACGATAACCGGCAGGTGGCTAAGCTGTTTAATAAGCGGAATTGCGCTAATATCGAGCGTATTTCTCGTGTATGTCTCAAATGTTCGAATGCCGCGCTCGCATATGATGATTTCGGTATTACCGCCCTTCACAATATGCTCGGCGGCCATAAGCGTCTCCTCGACGGTGTTTCCGAGACCACGCTTGAGCAGAACCGGTTTTTTCAGCATTCCTACTTCCTTAAGCAACAGGAAGTTCTGGGCATTACGGGCGCCCACCTGAATAATATCTGCGTATTCAGCGACCGCCTCCAGATCGCGCGGGTCCATTACCTCTGTGACTATTGGAAGCCCCGTCGCCTTCCTTGCCTCGGCTAATAGCTTTAGCCCTTCAACTCCCATGCCCTGGAAGCTGTATGGCGAGGTCCTTGGTTTGAATGCCCCTCCCCGAAGCACCGTTGCTCCTGCGCTCTGAACTGCGTTTGCAGTAGCAATCATTTGCTCCAGTGATTCAACCGAACAGGGCCCCGCCATAACATTGAAAAACCCTTCACCAATAACAGCACCGCCGACCTCGATAAGGGTCGGTTCGTGCCGGAAATCGCTGCTCACAAACTTGTATGGCTTCATGATTTGGATTACATTTTCGACGCCTTCAAAGCCCTCAAGGGGCAAAGCAGCGACCGGCTCTTTATCGCCGATGACGCCGATTACCGTTCTGAACTCACCTTTTGATATGTGTACGTCTGCGCCCGTACCTTGTATACGCTCAATGACATGCTCGACTTGTTGTTCTGACGCGCCCTCGCGCATAACTATCATCATAGTGGCAACACTCCTTAAAACCCACGGGGTATCTGGTTGGTTACACAACAAAATATACTTTTTTAGTTTTCGCTTCGATTTTAAACTTGGTGTTTGCGGCGCGTTTGCGCCTTGATACCTGAAACGCTTCCGGCAGCAAAAAGCCGGTTTACAATTTCCGAAATCTCAGGTAACGGATGAGTGAAAACAGACCTGTTTTCGTTTATGCGCAGTAGTAGTAATAGAGGTAGCACCTGCTCGCAGGCGTATATGGGGTTACGCAATGCTTAATGTTGGCATTCATATCGGTGCTCCTTTCTTACTTCCGTATCAGATCTTCCAACGCTCCGATGAAACGAGCGTTTTCATCGGGCGTGCCTACACTTAGTCTCAGGTAATTAGGATACCCAAAAATATCACCTGACCTAACTATTATACCTCTTTTCATTAGCTCAAGTGAAGCCTCACGATCATTTGTTCCTATATCGACCAGGACGAAGTTCGCATGCGACGGAATATAGTCGAGTTTAAGGCGATCAAATTCCTTGTAGAAATAATGTAATCCCTGGTAGTTAAGCCTGCTTCGCTCCGCAACCTCCGCGTCGCAGTCGAGGCTTGCCATCGCCGCCGCCTGGGCTATCGAGTTTACGTTAAACGGCTCGCGCACTTTATTAATCGTAGTTGCGATAACTTCCGGGGCGATACCATACCCCACACGCAAACCGGCAAGACCGTGCACTTTTGAGAACGTCCGCAGCACGACAACCGGTTTGTCGCCGTTTATATAATCAAGCCCGTTGGGATATTCCGGGTCGTTTACGAGCTCAAAATACGCCTCGTCGAAGATGGTAACGACGGTTTCCGGCACCCTTTCTAAGAATCTTTCGACCTCATCGCGCCTGACTATAGTACCGGTCGGGTTGTTCGGGTTACAGATAAAGACGATTTTCGTATTCTCATCGATAGCATCGGCCATCGCATTAAGATCATGCGTATGCCCCTCAAGGGGCACTATGACTGATTTTGCGTTCATGAGCTTTACCGCTGTTTGATATATGATAAAAGAAGGGTCGGCAAAAACCGCATTGTCTTCGGGATTGAGCAAGACGTCGGCTAACAGTACGAGCAACTCGTTGGAACCGTTTCCGACAATTACCTGCGACGCCGGCACATTAAGCTTTTCCGCGATTTTTTCACGCAAGAAGGTGCATCCGGCGTCCGGATACCTGTTTACAGCGGGAGCTTCGTCGCGCATTACTTCGATGACCTTCTCGAACGGTGTGTAAGGGCTCTCGTTGGAAGCGAGCTTAATCGCCTCACTGATACCGAGCTCTTTTTCGACCACACTGATCGGACGGCCCGACTCGTACGGCTTTATGGTTTCGAGGCCTCTTCGAATAATTGTTTCGAGCGATGCTGCGCTTCTCATACGACCCTCCAAAGATATAGGCAACCGCCGTGAACTACAAGCCGGATGCTGAAATACTAAAGATTAAACGAATTTTATCACGTATTATGGGGTCCTACAATGTGTATACGTGCTTAATTGCATATTAAGCGCAATATTTGTGAATACATACTGCCGTTATGCTTTTGCACCACTTGATCTGGCTTTCGCTCACAACGTTATTTGCCGCTTATCTGCTACGCGCAGATTTTAAGTAAGTTCAATGGCGGTAATACTACCCGGTTTTGGCCAAAAGGTCTTAAAAACTTCCCGTTCGTCGTTTTGCAGTACGGTCACGATAAGCCGTATCGGGCCGCCGTGGGCAACGATGATAATTTCATTATGCGGAGCTGTAGCCTCACCATGCTCGACTATATCGGTATGCACGGCAACAATACGATTAAGCGTCCCGAGCACTCTTCTTTTAAACGCCTGCCAGGTTTCGCCGCCCGGGATATCGACCGTAAACGGGTCTTTGACCCATTGAGCAACGTACTCTTTATCAAGCGCCTCGATTTCGGCGTATGTCAGACCTTCCCAGGCTCCAAAATCAATTTCTCTGAACTCAGGCACCGGCACAACATCAACGCCATGTTGAGCTGCTATTAATTCAGCTGTTACTCGTGCGCGCCGCAAGTCTGACGAAAACACCGCCCGGACGTTCACCCCGGCTAACTGTTGTGCCGCCTCACGTGCTTGTCCCAAACCGATTTCCGAAAGATCGCCATCGGTTCTACCAAGGAATCGAGCCTGCACGTTGTATTCAGTTTCGCCGTGCCTGACAAGATAAAGTTTCATCATCCAATCTCCAGCTTACTACTTGGCGACTAGTGCGATTATAGCCATCACCAGTAACGCTGCGACTTCATTGATTTCAACAATCGCCCCGACCGTGTCCCCTGTAATTCCGCCGATCTTGCGGCCAACCATCACATTGAACGCAAGAGTTAAAGCGAGCGCGCTAAGCATCACGGGAACCGTCCACAATAACAGCAGCGACCCAACAACAACGAGCGTAATAATAGATGTCGCTATCACCACGCGCGTATCGCTAAGCCTGGTAAATGACTCGCCGAGCCCGCCGGAGCCTCTCGCATACCGCTGCGTACCGAGCGAGACACACGCCGACCAGCGCCCAATAACCGGGAATACAACGAGCGCGAGCACGGCGAGCCATGTGGATTGCCCAAGTATCTGTGCAAGAATTACGGCCTTTAGTAACAGAACGGCAACGATTGCCACGACCCCGAAACTGCCGATACGAGAATCCTTCATTATGTCGAGTATGCACTCCTTGCCCGTTCCGCCGAAAAGACCGTCGAACGTATCGGCGAGACCGTCGAGGTGCAGGCCGCGTGTGAGAACCGCCAGCGCGACTACGATGACGGCGCTTAGGGCGAGCGGCTCAAGAATGTTTTTCGCCAGCCATCCGATCGCCAAGAGAATTATGCCGATAATCGCTCCGACTACCGGGAAGAATACAACCGAGCCGCGAATCGTGCGGTCGTCGACTTCATCCTTCAGCCCGGCGGGAAGTATCGATAAAAATGATAACGCCAGCCGGAAAGCCCTTAACATAGCCCACCCCTGCTTGTTTGCTGTAATTGCACCATTTCGGCGTAGCTCTTTGCTTTAAACATTATATAATCAGTCTCGCTATTCTTTATCGCTGACTCCGGCTTCGCCGAATGTCGCCATTTCTTTTATAATTTTGGAAGCGGCTTCTACCATCATCATCGCCAGCGCCGCACCCGTACCTTCGCCGAGCCTCATGTCCATGAAGAGCATCGGCTTTAGCCCCAGGGTATCGAGAATTACTCTGTGGCCCGGCTCGACCGATACGTGTGAAGCAATCATGTAGCTTACCGCCTGGGGGCTCAGCTTACCCGCGACAAGTGCGGCCGCGCTCGATATAAACCCGTCCACAACAACAGGCACACGTCGCGCGGCCGCACCGAGTATCAACCCGGCGAGCGCGGCAATTTCCAGCCCGCCGACCTTAGCGAGCGTATCTATCGGATCGTCCGGGTTGGGCGCATGGAACTTAATCGCATCTTCGATCACGGCTTTTTTATGGGCCAGCGTTTTATCCTCGATACCCGTGCCGCGCCCCGCCACTTCTTCAACCCGCTTTCCGGTTAAGGCCGAAAGGAGCGCGGTACTCGCGGTTGTGTTTCCAATGCCCATATCACCCGTCGCCAGTAATTGCGCACCTGCGTCGATCTCAGAGTCGGCAATTTCAATGCCGACCTCAAGCGCTTGGATAGCTTCACGGCGCGTCATAGCCGATTGCCGTGCAAAATTTGCAGTGCCGGCGCGCACTTTTCTTCCAAATATTCCGGGATGCCGTATATCCGCCGCAACGCCGACATCGACAACGATTACCTTCGCGTCTGCGCAGTGTGCCAGCACGTTGATCGCAGCACCGCCGTTTACAAAATTAAGCAGCATCTGTGCCGTAACCTCTTGCGGGAATGCGGATACGCCTTCTTCGGTAACACCGTGGTCCCCCGCCATGACCACAATAGTTTTATTGCCAACATCGGCCAAAACACTACCGGTGATACCGGCGAGCTGTACCGATATATCTTCGAGCACGCCGAGGCTTCCCGGCGGCTTCGTGAGCCGCCTTTGCCGTACGCGTGCGGCTTGCATAGCGTCCCGGTCGAGCAGCCCAATGTTATCGAGTGTATCTTGCAGTAATCCCATATTTCAATCAACCTCTCTTGTACCGACTACACTATCCCACAGTTATCTTGCGCAAAACCGCTACCGCTCGTTTTAGTTCGTACTAAAATCTCTGCGCTTATAATGTTCATTATTAATCGCCGCGGTAACTGCGCGTTTTGCGCGTAAAAACAAAAACCCCTCGTTAAACGAGGGGTTTTAACATACTTGTTGTACAATGCATATTCTCACATAGCGATGCACAATTATTAACACTCCTTCCTCGTTGAGCGTCGTAATCGCCGAGGCAGGTCTCCTGGCTTACGGTTCATAACCGTCCCGCTCCTTCCCGAGCAACGCTCAGTGGCATCAGCGGGCGGCTCCCCGTTTACAGTGGCGGGCCCGCGCCGGATTCGCACCGGCTTCCCTATTCTCCGCTATTAAAGCGGCACCTCGGCACATATTCACTTTCCAAGATAACTGTATAAAGCAATCACGATGTTGTCAATCACGTGCCGCAAATGCTGTGAGTTCGCATAGATAATAACCACAGATTGCTACTTCATCGCATACCTTGTTCTAACTCCACAATGCACCTAGTTTACGTGCAGGCATGATCGGGAAAATCCATGTCGGACGACCTATCGAGAGAAGGAGTTTTTATGGCTCAGGAGATACCGTATCGCGAGCTCGGCTCAACCGGTGAGCAGGTATCGCTTATCGGTGTTGGTGGTTTCCATATCGGTATTCCGGAGAATCCGGCTGACGGCGTCGCGATAGTTCGCGCGGCAATCGACCGGGGCGTTAATTTCCTGGATAACAGCTGGGATTACCATAACGGGGAGAGCGAACGCCGCATGGGTAAAGCGCTCAAGGGCGGCTACCGCGATCGTGCCTTCCTCATGACCAAAGTAGACGGGAGAACGAACGAAGCCGCGCGCGAGCAGCTCGACGAAAGCCTCAGGCGGTTGCAGGTAGATCATATCGATCTCCTGCAAATTCACGAAGTAATCCGGCGGGACGACCCGGACCGTGTGTTTGCGCCCGGGGGAGCGATTGATGCCTTTGTTGACGCGCGGGATGCGGGCAAGATTCGCTTCATCGGCTTTACGGGCCATAAAGACCCGGATATCCACCTTAAGATGCTAAACCAGGGTTTTGCATGGGACACGGTGCAGATGCCGCTTAACGTACTCGATGCCCACCACTACCATAGCTTTGCCCGAAAAGTTCTGCCGGTACTGGTTGAGCGAAATATCGGCGTGCTCGGCATGAAACCTCTTAGCGCCGGCCGGCTGTTTAACACGCACACGGTGAGCGCGATAGACGCCCTCCATTACGCCATGAATCTCCCAACCGATGTCGTGATAACCGGTGTGCAGTCGATGCGTGACCTCGACCAGGCAATCGAGGCTGCAACAACGTTCCACCCGCTGAGCGATATCGAGGTTCAAGAAATCCTGAACCGCACCGCTCCGGTATCCGAAAACGGCAAATACGAAACGTACAAGACAACGACGGCACACGACAGTACGTCGATGCATCCCGAGTGGCTCGAGTCGGCATAGCAAATGCGCCGCCTTCGGGCGGCGCATTTGCTGTATGTTTAATACCAGAACTATGTGTGACTACTTACTAGGCAGCCATACGTTCTCTGCTCATTGCGCTCATTGCACGAGACCTGCTCATCCTCGCAGACCCAAGCCACCCGCCGAGTACGGCGGCAGCGAGGCTCAGAAGCGAACCGAGTAAGAAGTACCCGGCGTCCCGAGCCAACGTGGTTGCGACGGTACCGCCGATTGTCGCTGGGATACCAGTACGAAGCGCAGCTATAGAGTTAGCCGCTAAACCAAGTAAGCCCGCTCCGCCGATTAATCCGAAAAGAATGCCTGCTATGAGTGCAAATGCCCACACGACAACACCGTGCCATATACCATCACTTGTAAACTGGACATCCACCATTCGTGATGCTACATAACCACCGATAAAGCTCGCAATAACTGCACTGATCCCGGTCCAGACCGCAACACCCAAGCTAACACTTCTTAGAGCGGCAAGACTCGTTACGGTAGCCGTTCCAAATCCAACGGCCACACCGAATGCGCTCAACAGAATCTGTGCCGCTATAGCAACGAACACACCGGCTAACACGGCACTCCAGCTTACACGGCTATACCATGCAGGCGAAGCATTCGTACGCATCATCGGGGTCACGTTACCTCCCGTCATTGGCTGGTTCATCGGCTGATTCATTGGCTGGTTTTCGGGGACAGCGCGCGCTTCACGTCTCTGCTCAGCCATGATATTCGCCTCCTTACATTCAGAGTTACTTTCTTCTACATTTTACCCACGAAATTTCATAATTAACTATTTCGATTTATATAATAACCAGGGAAAATGAGTAGCTAAATCAAATTTGTTGCCCTTACTTGGTCATTTCTGTATTATAGAGGCCGCGTGCTTTGCAGCCTGTGCGCTGCAGTTTTATCAATTCCGCCGAGCGCTTCTCAGCGTTTTCCCTGCTACCGCTTGCAATTGAAATCGAGTAAGCGAACAACTATCCTTTTAGATGGCAACTTTGAATTTACTTGATTCGAGGTTTTTGATTCCTAGTGGATGTAGATTATTCGAAGCATTACTTTAAAGCTCTATACGTTCTAACATTTTTCTGCCTTTTCTTGAGCGCATTTTATGCTATTAACTATTTAGTATTGGCTCAAGGTCTAACAGACCAAACGGTCATCCGCCAAAAAAGCGGCCCTACATCCTCAAAAACACCAACCCAGATCGCCCTGGCAAAGCCAGCTGCACCGGCCGCCGTTGCCACTTCGCGAATTAATCAAACACGGTCATTTGCCCTATATGACGAGTTGGGCCGCCAGACGAAATCGCTTCCGGCAAACTTAAAAGCGGCCGGCAAATACTCGGATGTTTGGGTCGATAACGCAGAAACCATCCCGGCCCCGCTCTTGACCAAGCTCGTTAATCAAATCGACAACAAGATTTATCCGGTTGATGCGCGAAACTTCGCGACCGCCGCATGCCGCAAAAAGGTGCCGCGCATAGCTGTGCTTATTACGGATACAAATAATTTGGACGGATATTTTGATTCACGAGACGTCGAAGGTCAGAACCATCTGAATCTTATTTATTTAAATAGCCGCCTGGTAAAGAACAATATGCCCGAGGCCTTCAACACGATTACACATGAGTTCGAACACTTGTTGTTCTACCGCAGCGGCGGTGCCGATATCGAGTGGCTTGATGAGGGTATGGCCGTCTATTCTGAGTATATGAACGGCAATTTCCCGTCACTCTACGTCAACGAGTACTACAACCAACCCAACGTGCGGCTGGCCGGGCCGTTTTTGAATGAAAACAACTATTACGGCGCGGCGTTCACATTCGTTTCATTTGCCGTCGACCAGGTACAAAAATCGCATAAATCGGTTCCGCAGTTCTTCCAGGAACTTATCAACAGGTCGAATTCCGGCACCACCGGCATAAATGTTGTCCTCCACCGGTTTATCGAAAACAAACAGCTCGATTCATACGGCGAGATATACAGGACAACCCAGCTCAGGCGCTATGCTGCGTCAATAATACCGTAAACCGGTAGGCGTGTGCCAAGTACGCCCGGCGGAACATCGGTCAAGAAGGGCTGGTGGAATCAGCACGCAAGGGCTGTGTAATTATTTTACGCTAAACACATCACGCTGCTTGCCGCAAATCTAGTCGATTTCTGCCCCGGCGCGCTGCTCGTACTGGTGCAGTTCGTTCGTTTGACTCCCCCGCACGAGTGAGGTCACGACGCCAAGGCCCGCTATTGCGGCTCCAACGATAAACGACGTGTGAATCGCCGACGTTAGATGTATGTCCGCCGGGCCGTTTGGTGCAATCGTGTCCACTATTGCACCTGCCAGCGCTATACCCAGCACCATGCCCACATTACGCATAGTGCCCTGCATGCCCGACGCTATGCCGAGGCGGTTTTTTGGGACGGAACCCATAATCGCGCTCGAGTTCGGCGTTTGGAATAAACCCGACCCGAAACCTAGAACCCCCAGTAACACGGCGATAGGCATAACACCCATGGCAACACTAGTCTGTGACAAACCGATCAATGCCAGCATCGTAACGCCGAGCCCGAGCGATGACAGCAACCTCGAGCCGATCCGGTCCGATAGCGCACCCGAAATCGGCGCCACAATCGCGATTGTCAACGGAATTGCCGTCATGATCGTACCGGCTTTTTGAGGTGTCTCTTTTAGCACATATATCAGATAGAACGGTATAAGAAATGTTACTACGAACATCGCCGCATAGTTGATAAACGCACTCACGTTTGCCGCGCTAAATAATCTCAATTTAAAGAGTGATAGATCGAGCATCGGATCTTCTTCCCTTTTCTCGACCATGATGAACAGCACACTAAAGAGTATGGCGGTAACATATAGCGCGATCGTAGTTGTTGACGACCAGCCCCATCTATCCCCCATACTTAAAGCTAGAAGCAGCGAAAGCAGCGCCGCAAATGCCGTACCGGCGCCCATGTAATCGAACCGTTTGCTCGTGCTGGGCTTACTTTCTCGCAGAATCAACGAGGCCACCGTAACTGCGACAATGCCGATAGGCACATTTACGTAGAATATCCATCGCCATCCGAAATTCGACAGGATAATGCCGCCCAGAAAAGGGCCCACGGTTAAGCCTATCGATACGGCTACCCCGATCATACCGAGCGCCTTTCCCCGATCTTTGGGTGGAAACGCGTCGGTTAGTATTGCCGGCGCGGTAGACATCAAGCATGTGGCTCCGAGCGCTTGGATCACCCGGAAGGCGATAAGCTGCTGAATGTCGCCTGCAAGCCCGCACAACGCAGAAGCCGTCGTGAATGTTACGAATCCGGCAATATAAATACGCTTGTGCCCGATCATATCGCCGAGCCTGCCTGCCGTAAGAAGCAGCGACGACGTCGCCAGCAGATACGCGGTGGCGACCCAGCCGATGGTCGTGATATCGACCGAGAAGAATTTCGAGAGCGTCGGCATCGCGATATTAACGATGCTTGAATCGAGCGGCGCCATGAACGTGCCAATAAACACCGTTGCTAAAACGAACCAATGATAATTGCTGTCTGTAATAGAGTTTCTTCTAGGCAAATTCATACATACGGTCTTTCCGCTGCTATACGGTCTTGTTGCTACGCGCTCACGCTTACTCGGTAAGCTGGTACGCCGCAATAGCTACCGCAATAATGATAAATAAAGGGTTCATCGGCCTGCTTACGAGGCCTGCCCCAACAAGACCGGCCAATGTCGTCACACCGGCTATCGCCATGAAGGCCGGGCCTCGATTTCCCTGGGCGCCTTTTTTCACTGCGAGGCCTACTAAGTATCCTAAAAACAGCCCGACCAGGAAAAATCCTCCGACTGAAAAGCCGAGAATGAGGCCGCCAATGAATGAAGCCCCTAAGCCCGCCGCAGCTGCCCCCACATATTGGAGCGGTTTCCCGTGCCGCAACATTCCCTTGTTTGGCGTCGCACATTCCTTACATTTTATGCCGACCGGCGTGTATACCATGCATTCGGGGCATATCCCTTCGCCGCAATTCGCGCACGATACGTTGGTTTCACGATTCAGATGATTTTTACACTGCATTTTGATCACTCAAATAATAAAAAATCGGCGGTTGGATTCGCCGTATTTACTAGTTTAGCAGTGCGGTTACCGTGGGTCAAAAGCAAGCAGCTAATAGTTTGTGCGAAGTAGCTTGCTAGTTTATAGCCCTGCAATATATATAATATTTAACTCACCCGATACCTTATAGCGATAAGAACCATCATGATCGACGTGCTGATTCGTTGAAGTTGTTTATGCATGTGGAGGCCACGACTACCTAGACGCTTTCGTCCTGCACTATAACGGTTCCGCTTTGAGGCAGCAAATGAAGTAAAAAGAGTAAGGATAATTCCTTAAGCCTCAATCTTAAATCCCATTTTCTCTCAGGACTGCCTCGACAACCTCGTTGACACTACTGCCGGCGGCCGTCGGCGGCCGCTGAACTATGACGACGTGTATACCCAGTTTGCTCGCTGCATCAAGCTTCTCATTGAGGCCGCCTGCGCGTCCGCTCTCCTTGGTAACCAGAACATCGATGCCAAGCCGCTTCCAGAGTTCGTAATTATCTTCAACGTTATACGGCCCTGTTCCCGTGACGACCTCGTCATCTGCAAACCCCGCTTGCTTACAAATCTCAATTGACTCTTCTTGCGGCAGGATCCGGATATAGAGCTTCCTTCCGGTTCGCTGTGCTTCGCTTCTAAATACTTTCGCGTCCTTCGACCCGGTCGCACAAAATATTATCTTGCCGATCTCGCATGCTTTTCTAATCGCGTCTAAGCTAGAGCTAACGGCATGTATTGTTTCACCGGCGTTCCAGGTTGCGGTTTCGCGCTCGATAGCTATGTAGCGAGCGCCGGTCATCCGGCACGCCGTACGTGCATTTTCACTGATAACGGTTGCATGCGGGTGCGTGGCATCGATAACGACCTTGATAGTATTTTCGTTTATCAGCTCGATAAGCTCTTCGAGCGTTAGCCTACCTGAAATGTGATTAACGAGCTCATGCCGGGGGATAAAACTACCGGCATATGCATAAGCGGTACTTATAGTTACATACTGCCCTTTATCTATAAGCTTTGCTAATACTTGCGTGCCTTCGGTCGTTCCTCCAAGGATGAGGATCATAATTTATATCCTCGCGGCGTTATCATCTTCCCGTTCCTAACATATGTTTGACTGTTGCCGATGATAACCGTCGTGTTCATATCGATGGGTAATTCAACGAAGCTGACCAGATCGCTGATGATGTAACGCTGCTCCGCGCCCTCGCGAGCATACAAACCGACCGGGGTTCTCACGTCTCGAAATTGTATAAAGATATCACGAGCGGTCTTTATCTGCCATTTTCTCTTTGAACTCTTCGGGTTGTAGAGGGCGACCACAAAGTCGGCCGATGCCGAAGCGCGAAGACGCTTCTCGATTACTTCCCAGGGAGTAAGCAAATCGCTCAGGCTTATGACCGCAAAATCATGCATGAGCGGCGCACCAAGTGCCGATGCCGCTGCGTTAACCGCACTCACACCGGGAATGACTTCAATGTCGATGTCTTCGTGCTCGCCCACGAGTTCGAGGACAAGACCGGCCATTCCGTATACGCCGGGGTCGCCGCTGCTTACCAGGGTCACAAGTTTACCGCCAACGGCAAGCTCGATCGCTTTTTGGCAGCGCTCTATCTCTTTCCGCATCCCGAATTGATAGACTTCCTTCCCATCCACCAATTCTGAAACGGCTCGTATATAGCTTTTATAACCGACTATGGCGTCGCTTGCTTCTAATGCCTCTTTGGCATCACACGTCATGTAGCCCTCGCTGCCGGGGCCGAGGCCGACGACTAAGATTCCGCCTCTGCCATCGCAACGGTTACCCTTCCAAAGACCGTTTTCGGAAGTATCAACGCTCCACCCTTCGAGGCCAGTATCGCTGCGGGTTCGCATACTCCTCCTGTTCCTACCGTATCTCTCACAAAATCGGAAGAGCCCGGTGCGTGCGCATCAAGCTCGCTTGCCGGGAAGAAAACAACATCAACATTGTAAACTTTGGCGGCTTCGGACAGCGCTGCTTCATCTCGCTTAATATCAATGCTCGCAAAGCCTCTTACATTGTACGCGTGCAAGCCTACCATATCCAGCGCTTTTTCTATGGCCTCTTGCACTTCAGCAACAGCAACGCCTCGCCTGCAGCCGATCCCGACATAGATTTGCCTCGGCTGCAAAACTAACATGTTTTGCTCTAAATCGCTTGCGGCTTTTGTTATGATAGCTTCAATCTTTTGGGCCGCTGCTTCATCTGTCGAGGTTATCATATCCCCTGCGGTGCTCGGTACAATTACGATATGCGAATAGGCGCCGGCGTGTGGTTCAATTTCGCTAAGCGGACGTATATCGTACGCTTTGCGTAACCTCTCATCCCAATCCGCAAGCGGTAAGTTCGTAAAGACGCACGCGCTTTCTCCGCGCAGAATTGCTGCTGTTATGCTTCGAAACGCGGCCATATCGCCGGTTCGAAAACCCATATCTTTCGTGAACAGGTCGAGTGCGGGTAAGCCGGCTCGGTCGGTAGCGGTCGTTATGACGGGAACCGCGCCTGTGGCGCCGGCTATCCTCATGGTAAGGGCATTGGCGCCCCCCACATGACCCGATAGAAGGCTTATCGCAAATGATGCCGTGTCATCGACAACGATAACGGCGGGATCGGTTGTTTTTGCCTGGATATGCGGGGCTATCGCACGCACGGCGATACCCGTCGCCGACACAAAGACCAGGGCATCGTATCGCGCAAATGCATCGCGGACCGCATCCAGCAACCAGGGCGGCTTTTGCTCGGTATCTGCGACTTTGGTCTGCACCGGTTTTGGTGCTTTGTATATTGTGACACTATCGTTAAGACCGGCGTCTATGTTGTTCGCAATGCGTTCGCCGTTTTCCGTAACGGCGAATACGGCGATTTTCATAATGAACCTCTAAGTCTTGGCTTGGCGCCTCTTTATATTACTCGATGGCGCCTCTATACCCGTGGTCGAAAGACGGATCGTAGAGCTTCGATAGCTCGTACTCAAACTCGAGGACGCCGCCGACGATAATCATGGCCGTCTTTCTAATGCCTGCGTTCGATACTTTCTCTGCTATGGTATCGAGCGTGCCGCGAACCACGCGTTGGTCGGGTAACGAAGCGTGCTCCACCACCGCAATGGGCGTGTCGCCGCTATACCCGGATTTTAGCTCTTTTACCAGGTCGTAGATCATCTGGACGCTTAAAAATATACACATCGTGGCATCATGCACGGCGAGCGACGCTATGTCCTGACCGGCAGGAACCGGTGTCCGTCCCGCCATCCTCGTGATGATCACGGTCTGCGATACGGCGGGCAGCGTCAGTTCTACGCCGAGTACCGCCGCAGCCGCGCTAAACGAACTTACACCCGGAATAACTTCGTACTCGATCCCCTGGCTTTCCAACCAGTCTATCTGCTCTTTTATCGCCCCGTAAAGGCTGGGTTCACCCGAATGCAAGCGCACAACCGTTTTGCCGTCCTGCACCGCAGCCTTGTATAGCGCTAAGATTTCCGGGAGATTCAGTGGGGCGCTGTCGTGCAACTCGCAACCGGGTTTGCAATTATCAAGCAATAGCGGATTAATAAGCGAGCCCGCATAGATTACGACGTCCGCCTCGGTAATAAGTCGTTTACCCTTAACGGTAATAAGATCGGGGTCGCCCGGCCCTGCTCCAATAAAATATACCTTCATCCAGCGCCTCCTACTTTATGCTGCGATACCTATTCCTAGTGTTTTTCCTTTAGCTTTTACTTTAATTTTTACTTTACGCCATGTGTTTTTATGATAACCGTGGACAAATATCCTGCCGATTTCAACTCTTCATTCGATAGGTTCGATAAACCTTTGATAATCGCCTCCCGGCTTGCCTGTGATACTCTTTGCACAAGAACCGCGTCTTTTTCCAGGCCGAGCTCGGCAAGCGCCTCTATGAGCCGGGGCAATTTGCCGCCCACTTTCATAAGGATGATTGTATCGGCTTGCCCCGCATACGAGTGCAGCACGTCAAAGTTGTCCGGTACAGGCATGATCACTACGCTTTCATCGCCTATCGCCAGCGGAACACCGGCGGCCGATGCCGACGCAAAAACCGAGCTGATTCCGGGTACTGTCTCGATTGCGATCTCTGGATATTTTGCCCGCAGACATTCGTATAGGTAAATGTATGTGCTGTAAAAGAACGGATCGCCTAGCGTTATAAACGCCGCGTCTTTTCCTTCACTCAGAATCTGAGCGATTTCGTCTGTTGCTCTGTTCCAATGCGCGTCCAGGTCGTTCGGGTCTTTAGTCATAGGGAAATCGAGCTCTCGCACGTCAGCCGTACCATCGAGTATGGGTTTGACGATGGCAAGTGCCAGACTGTCGCGCTTCGGAGCCGGGCGCGGTGCAAAGATCACATCGACCGAATTCAGAATGCGAACCGCTTTTAGTGTTAAGAGTTCGGCGTCACCCGGACCGATCCCAAGCCCGTATAGCTTACCCCATATCATACCATTACCCCTCGACCTCTATATACAATACGCACGATTCAAGCCCATTCATTGAGGCAAGCTCTTGAACTGTGGTGTCTATAACCTGCTGATTTGGGTACGATAGATGCATTCCTGCTACCGCTCTACCCGCTATGCCGAGGCTGAGTAGGTAACGAGCGACGATCTCGCCGGTAAGCGATGTATCCGTTAGTATGCAAATCTTCTTGTGACCCTGCGCCGCTACGTCGAGCACGTCGATCGGGCGCCCGTGAACCGAAATAAATTTCACGTCGTACCAGCTCTCGCCGATAAGACCGAAGAGCAACTGCATAGAGCTGATACCGGGAACCGCGCTTACCTCGATGTCGGGCATACGAGTCCGGATTGTCTGCAGTAAGCTATAAAAACCGGGGTCGCCGCTTACTAATACAGCGACATGCTTTTCGCAGTTTTTGCGTATCAGCGACAGCGTTGTATCGATATTGCCGGTTACCTCGTACACTTCTTTACCGGAGATCCCGATTACGCCCGGCAACACCGCGATATCCAATACCCGCCGTGCGCCGATCACAATGTCGGACTCTTGTATGCTCTGTTTGGCTGCGGGCGTTACGTACTCGCGGCTGCCCGGCCCCATTCCAATTACCGTTACCATTTCGCTTCCCTTACGATCTTCTTTGCCGCCGTATCGGTGGCGACTATATCGCCTGACAGCACCGTTATTGCGGTGCCGATATCGATCTTGTTATCTACGCAAGCACGCGCCTGGTTTGTCGCTTCCTCAGCGAATTTGTCGAGGATGCGTGCGTAGCCCATCTTTGATAGGCCTTGTGCCGCTTCTTCGGCCGTATTTACCTTAAGCATATACATCATCGGCGCAACGTCGCGCGTATGCTGCCGCATGAGTCTCTTCATTATCTCGACCGGATCATCGGTTTCGCCGCTGTGCGTATCGAAATAGCCGCCGGCAACCTTTATGATTTTGCCGATGTGGCCGACCAGGACCACACGCTGAATTCCTCTTTTAACGCAGCAGGTAAGCATGTCACCCACAAAGTTGCTCATCTGAATTACCGCGTCTTCCGGAAATTTTAGTTTCTTTCGCGCTACTCTCTCGCCCATATTTCCCGGCACCAAAGCGACTGTTGTGTAACCCGCAGCCCGAGCGATATCTATCTGCGGTACGAGAGAGGCTTTAAGGCTTGCGACCGACATCGGCCGCACAATACCTGTCGTACCCAATATAGAAATCCCCCCGACTATACCCAAGCGCGCATTGAACGTCTTTTTGGCTCGCTCGGCGCCCTCGGGGGCGTAAATCGTTACTGTTACACCACGATCGCTGGGGATAATCGCGCCAACGTTATTTTGAATCATGCTACGGGGAACCGGATTTATTGCATACTCTCCGACCGCGATGGCGAGGCCCGGTTTCGTTACTATTCCAATCCCTTCGCCTGCGGTTATGGTAACTCCGGCTTGCTCCGACCACTCGACCTTCGCGAAAATTATCATCCCGTCGGTCGTATCCGGGTCGTCACCGGCATCTTTTGTGACGCCGCACGATGCTTCACCGGCTGCAATGTGAGGCTCGACAAGGCCGAATGTCGCTTTCACCCGCCCCGGCAGCGTTACTTCTATGCTCCCAACAGGCGCGCCGCTGGTAAGCATTTGCGCCGCCGCAGTCGCGGCGGCAGTAGCGCACGTACCGGTCGTATATCCTTGTCTGAGCCGCCTGTTAGCAAAGCCGGTCTTCGATACCGTTCTCATAATGTCCGTCCAAGCCTTGTCACATTGGAGTTATTCTTTGAGTTGCCAATTTCAGCACGGCGTTTGCCGCCGCGACTGCGAGCGCGCTGCCGCCGCGCGTCCCCCGAACGGTTATATACGGTAAACCGGACGCACGAAGCGCTTCTTTAGATTCGGCGGCACCGACGAAACCAACCGGTGTGCCGATTACAAGCGCCGGTTTCTCGAACCCTTCTTGGACCATGCTTAAAAGCTCGAATAGCGCCGTCGGCGCGTTACCGATCACAACAATACCGTTCGCAATGTGGTTGGCGCGCGACCTTATGCCTACGGCGCTTCGCGTCTTTTTTAACGTCTCCGCCTCTGTAATGACTTCCGGGTCGTTTACCTTGCAGAGCACCTCGTTATTATACACCTTTGCGAGTGCCGTGCTTATACCGGTTGCCGCCATTTGCACGTCTGTAATAATAGCGCAGGGCTCACGAATCGCACGGACACCGGCGTCGATGGCGCCGTCGCTTATATCAATCGCGCTTAATAGCTGTACATCGCCGCTTGCGTGGATCATTCTAGTCACAACTGCACGCTCCACCTCGCTCAGCGCACGTAAATCTACCAGACCTTCTATAATCCTAAAGCTCTCTTCCTCGATCTGCCGGGGCTCTTGAAGTTTTTTGCTGCCATCCCCGGTTATATTGCATGCTCCCGGTGCGCTATTCGCACCTCCTTCATCGTTTGCGTCTTCTTGGTTTTTCATACTGTCCGAGGCTTTGATATGAGCGCGGTCGGCTAGAATCTCGACAATTCTGTCGTCTGCACCGATGTGTTCGGCTAGGGTAATTGAAACACTCGGGTGCTTTCGCTTTTCATCGGATATAATTTCCGGGATATCTTGGCGCATATGGTTGCCCTCTATAAGGAAAAAGGGCAGAATTACGATATCGTTTATTCCGCCGCTTATAAGCGATTCGATCGCATCGGGAAGCGTCGGCGTATTAAACTGGAGTGCGGCGTATCTAACCTGGTCGAGCCGTAGCCTTCTCTTTAAGGAATTTGTAATATCTTTGAGAGTCTCGACGGTCTCGGGCACCTTGCTCCCGTGTCCTAAAACAATAAAACCAGTGCTCATTCAATCTCCTTCTCGGATCGGTTCTCGATTAGCTCAACCGGCATGCCGATACAAATCGCCCGGCAATTTGCGGATTGCCCGCAAAATGCAGGTGTATATACGACGCTAGTGTGTTCTTATAGATAAAACCTTCTTCGGCGCCGTTGTCTAGCCGGTACGCCGCGCTTAACTGCTCCCCTACGCGCGCTATTTTTGAATAGTGGAACTCGTGGCCTCGCACTACCTCACCCGGTACCGTTACGACAGAGTCGGTTAACATCGTGGCCTCGCGATAACCAAGCGTCGGGCGCTGCTGCATCTTGTAGTCTACTAGAAGCGCCCCGCACATACTGTGCGTGCGGCCGTCAAAGTTCTCAATCGCACTGGACAGGTATATCAACCCGCCGCACTCAGCATAGACCGGCATACCGTCTTCTACGGCGCATCGGATTTCTGAAGCCATCGTCTGGTTTGCCGCAAGTTCCTGTGCATATACCTCCGGATACCCGCCGCCCAGGTAAAGCCCATCGATATCTTCGGGCAGATGCGGGTCGCTAAGCGGGCTGAAGAACACCAGATCGGCGCCGGATTCACGGAGCCGGTCGAAATTATCGTGGTAGTAAAAACTAAACGCTTTATCAAGCGCAATGCCGATTTTTACATGATCCCCCGCAGTGCGATTTTTATAGTTTGCACTTTGAGCGGGCGCCAGGTCGCCCGCGCCCCTCGCGATTGAAAGAATCGCGTCTATATCGATACCCCGCTCGCCCATATCCGCGAGCGTATCGACGTAATGTTGAGGCGGCATTATCTCTTGCCGGGTAACAAGACCTAAATGGCGCTCCGGGATACGAATGGATGTGTTGCGGCGGATAGCGCCTACAACGGGTAAATCGGTCGCCTGTTCGATGGCGTGCCGCACCATCGCCTCGTGACGGTCGCTTCCCACGTTGTTCATAATAAAGCCCTGTAGGTTCACCCCCGGGTCGAGGTGCTTATATCCGAATGCAATCGCGCCTGCACTCTCTCCCATACGGGCGCAATCGATAACGAGAACAACCGGGCTGCCGATGACTTTCGATACTTCCGCAGTGCTGCCTGCGGCGTTATCCGCTTTACCATCGAACATACCCATAACGCCCTCGATCACCGAAATGTCGGCCGATTTGGCCGAATTTATTAAGCAGGAGGCGACGGCCTCTTTGCCCACCATCCAGGTATCGAGATTTCGCCCGTACCGTCCGGTAACCGTGTGATAGTATCCCGGATCGATAAAATCGGGTCCTACCTTAAACCCTTGAACAACAAGGCCGCGACGCGTCATCGCCGCCATGATTGCAAGTGATAGTGTTGTCTTGCCCGCGCCGCTCGAAACCCCGGCTATCACGACCCGTGGATATATAGTTGAGCTTGTATCAGTCATATGTTAACGCACCGTCCCTAAATAATATTCGCGAAGCGCCGCAATAAGCTTATCGTTTTCCTCCGGCAGCTTAACCGCTATCCTGAAATACCGCTCGTCAAGACCTGTGAACGTACTGCAATCCCGCACGGCCAAACCCTTGCGTAAGAGCTGCCGCTGCAGAACCTGCGATGTCACCCCGCCGTTCTCGATCCGGACAAATATGAAATTCGCTTCCGGCATAAACGGCGTCAAATCCTCGATTTGGGAAAGCTCATTAAACACCCGCTGCGCCTCGTGTGATAGTTTCGCCGTGCTCTCCGCCACAAAGGCTTCATCACCAATCGCGGCACGACCGGCGGCTAACGCGACCGTGTTTACGCTCCACGGAAACTTCGCTTCTTTGATTCTACCCGCATTTTCCAGTGAGGAGACCAAATACCCGAGACGCAATCCGGGGATGCTGAATGTTTTCGTAAGCGACCGTATGATAACGATGTTGCAGCGCTCCTGCGCCTCTACGATCAGCGAGTTCTTATCCGCATCCTTCGTGAACTCGATGAATGCTTCGTCGATAACCCACATCGTATGCGGGGTTGCATCGATAAAGGCTAGTAATTCGTTTTTACTGAGACGGTAGCCGCAGGGGTTATTGGGGTTGCCCAGTAGTACCATATTTGCCTCAGTGTGATAAAAGCCGTTTCTGAGCACAACGTTCCTAAGAGTTCTGTATACCGATTCTCTTGAGAATGCGCTGCAATACTCTATCTCAATCCCCGTTTTTAGAAGCGCGATTTCGTACTCCGTAAAACTCGGGACAATAAGGAACGCTCGTGCCGGCTTAAATACTTGCGGGACGAGCGAGATGAGCTCGATCGCACCGTTGCCCACAACGACCGAATCGGGAGGGATATCGAGCTTACCGGCTATGGATTCAGCCAGCGATTCCCCATCCTGTTCGGGATATTCGTTGATATTTGCAAGGGCTTGCCGTGCCGCCTTAATGACGCTTGCGGGAGGGCCGTATGGGTTAATGTTGGAACTAAAATCGATAATGTCCCGCACTTCGATGCCGAGTTCTTGTGCCAGCTGTTTAGCGTTGCCGCCGTGTTTCGTAAGGTGTTGATTATGCAAGCGTTCCGATAGGCTCACGTCTTATTCACCACCACCGGATCGGCGGTTGCTTCTCTCGCGCCCCCGTTAATAACCGAGACTACATACGCATCCCAGGTGCGCGGTACCAGGTACGCTATCTTATCGAGCAAGCGCCCGGCATAACCACGCTCGGCCAATATGCCCATGACTGTGCCGCTGTGGGCGACGTTAACGCCAAGTGCACCGCGCCGCTTGGTCGCATCTATAACGTCCTGCAGATCTCGCTTAGGTAAGATTGCCTGATTGGCAACCGCACTTATAGTCGCCGCCTCACCGATTAGTTTAATATCCAGGGACTGCAGGCCGACAACCGCCATTTCATACGCCTCTCGAACGATGTAGGTATCAAGCATTGGTGTCTCTTTCGCGCGGTTGAAGGTTACGGTATCGACAATTGCCGTCGGCTCGAGGACTATAACATCGATGGGCGGTGCGTCGCTGATTCGCTCGCAAACCTCCCCATTAATGTGATCGAACGCAAAAATACCGCTGAAAAGCGTGCCGTCTGTGGGCTCAACCGCAAGTGCGATCTGCGCCAACTCGCGCTCCGTCACCGTACGTTCGCAAGCCATATATAGCGCTGAAAGCGCGGCACCGATGTCTGCGGTGCTGCTGGCCATGCCTTTACCGTGCGGCAGATCGCTTGAGATTTCGATTTCAGCACTGTTTACCGTACCGATCAACTCAAGAGCCTTCGTTACCGCGTCCGCGGTTTTATTAAGACCTGCCGGCGCCTGCAAGCCTCCCCGCGGCTTCACGCGTACGTGGGCTATTGAAAATCTATTAATCGGGCAGGTTATATGAATATCATGGCTGTCTATTATGCCCTGGACAAGCTCGCCGCAGCTCCCAGGCATTGCGATGGTAGCCTTCATCAAAACTCGATCCCCCGGCGTGCGTGTATGCCCTGTTCAAACGGGTGTTTTGTCATCTTGCACTCGGATACATAATCGGCTTTATCTATCAGCGCTTGCGGAGCATTCCGACCGGTAAACACCAGCTCGATTTTCCCTTTACAGGCATCGATAAGGCGTTCAACGGCGGCCGGCTGCGCCAGCCCCATAGAAAGCGCCAAGTTGATCTCGTCTAAAACAATCAGGTTGCATGCGCCCTGTTGGGCCAACCGCTCGGCCTCTTGAATTCCCTGTGCGATCTCCCGTTCAATATCTTCTTCCGGTTCGTGGTTTTGAGCCAGCAGGTTACCGCCGAAACGTTTTACCGTCACGTTGCTACAGCGTTTGATCGCGGTTATCTCCGGCGATTCCTCGGTCTTTGCCTTCATGAACTGGATGATGCAAACGCTAAATCCGGCTCCGGCCGCACGAAGCGCGAGCCCGATTGCCGCCGTTGTCTTACCTTTTCCATCGCCCGTATAAATATGTAATAAGCCAAGCCCTGCTTTGTTATCCATGGTTACCTCGGAATAAAATCTACAACATAGATGAACGCCCGCCCTAGCAGGATAGTTAAGGCCGACGAAATAAACACCAGATGGTTTACCTCATCTATAATTTTCTCGCTCAGCGCACCCTTGCCATCCCCGATAAAGCCGGTTTTCCGCGGGACACCTGCATAATAATTAGTACCGCCGAGCTTCAGGCGAAACACTCCCGCGATTGCCGCCTCAGGAAATCCGCTGTTTGGGCTGGCATGGCGTCGTGCGTCACGCCTGGCGATCCTAAACGCGCCGGTTGCATCGCGACCGTATAGTAATGCGGATAAACCTATAATTGCGACCGAAATACGGGCGGGTATGTAATTTACCAGGTCATCGAGCTTTGCGGCCGCCCATCCGAAATCCCCGTAGCGCTCGTTTTTATAGCCGATCATCGAATCCATCGTGTTAATCGCTTTATACGCCATCGCGAGCGGCGCCCCACCGATCAGCGCAAAAAGTATCGGGGCAATCACCCCGTCGACGGCGTTTTCGGCAACCGACTCGATTGTCGCCCGAATAATGTCGCGCTTTTTCATCGCGGCGGTATCTCTGCCGACTATCCGCCCGACTCTGGTTTTGGCTTCGTTTATATCCCCGTTCGATAACGCTTCCGCCACGTCTTTGGCGCTGCCTACGAGTGCCTTCGTTGCGATTGTGGTGGATAGCAGCACGATAGAAACGATAAAGCCAGCGGTTCGATGGGCAAGCATAGCGGCCCAAATAATTCCCCAAGTAACAACCGTCGACACGGCAACGACAATTATAACGAGCAATGCTCCGCGAAGCTTCTGCTGAATGGACTTTGCGCCCTCGGAATATAGCATGCGCTCAAGCCGCAATATGAGCCTCCCGATAAGTACAACCGGGTGCGGGATGCCGCGAGGTTCTCCAATGATGGCATCTATCATGTAGGCTATCGCAACCTGGACCCACATACCCCTGCTCCTATTATTCCCTCAATACTCTCTATATCCAGGCTGTTTATTACCGTATCGGCCAGATAATCGAGTTGCTCTTGCCTGTGCACACTGTAATCGATTCCGCTGCTGTCTGCGCCAAGCCCTTTTTGTGATTTGATATAGTCTATAAGCGATTTTCGCAGGGCGCCGTTATCAAACAGGCCGTGAATGTAAGTGCCGAATACCAAGCCGTCCTTTGAAACACAACCATCGGAAATATCGCACGCGTCTGAACCGCGCTTTATAATTCTAAATGCTTCTTTCGCGCCCCGAAAGAGCACCGTCTCGCCCATGTGTATCTCGTAACCGTTGATGTTGGCACCCCGTACCGGGCTAAAGATGCTTCCTTCGCCCTCGACCCGAGCTTTCACTTGAACCGTCACTTTTGACGGGTTTAACCGCGTTTCGCATTCGAGCAAACCGATACCTGCAACCCTGCGCTGATCGGATTCTATACCGTACTCGTCGCTAATTGTATGGCCGAGCATCTGGTATCCCCCGCATATGCCGGCCACCGGTACGCCACGCGCATAACAGTGCCGCACCTCTTCCGACATGCCGCTTTTGTTTAGCGTTGTCATATCTTCCATTGTGTTCTTGGTGCCGGGGATGATAACCAGATCGGCGTTATCAATGGGTTCACCGGGCGCAACATAGCTAATTGCTACCCCGGGCTCGTGTGCGAGTGCATCTATGTCGGTAAAGTTTGCAATATGGGGCAGTCGCACGATCGCTATATTAATAATGGGGTTGCTTACCCTATTCGTCTTCTCAAGCGCCAGCGAGTCCTCACTGTCGAGCTTTAAATCCATAAGATACGGGACAATCCCGAGCACCGGCTTGCCGGTTTTTGCCGTAAGGAACTCTATCCCCGAATCGAGCAGAGTTACATCGCCTCTGAATTTGTTTATTATGAGCCCTTTTACTATGGCGCGCTCATCCGGCTCAAGCAGCTCAATCGTACCCACGAGCGAAGCAAAAACACCGCCGCGGTCTATGTCGCCGACCAGCAATACCGGCGCCTTCGCGAGCTTTGCGACGCGCATATTGACGATATCTTCGCTCTTTAGGTTAACCTCGGCCGGGCTACCGGCACCTTCGATAATAACCAGATCATATGTTGTCCGCAAGCGGTGTAACGATTCCTCAACGATGGCAATAAGGTCGGTCTTCTCCCGGTAATACTCGCGGGCGGATAGCGTTTTATATACCTTACCTCGAACAATCACCTGCGAGCGTTGTTTATCGGTTGGTTTTAGTAGAATCGGATTCATGTCGACGGTCGGCTCAATGCGCGCCGCGTCGGCTTGGAGGGCTTGAGCCCGCCCAATTTCATCCCCGTCGAGTGTCGCAAATGAGTTAAGCGCCATATTCTGGCTCTTAAACGGAGCGACCCGGACACCTTTGCCGGCAAAAATACGGCAGAGCGCAGCGACAAGCAAGCTCTTCCCGGAATCTGATGATGTTCCCTGAACCATCAATGTTTTCGCCAACATTTATACGGTCTCCTCTGTGGCGCTACGTAACCGCTTTGCTAGGTCATAAGCCTAACGGTTGATATATCGCCCTCTAAGCACCGGGCTCACGCACCGCGACTAAAAGCATCTACATAATAGCGCTCACTGCATTCTCTTATATAAGCACTTAGATAATAGGTGTTCGCAGCGACTTGATGTCTACCGGGATACCCGCAACGGTAAAGAGCACTTTGTCCGCCACTTCCGCGACTTGCTGATTCACTTTGCCGAGTAGATCGCGGTATCGCCTGCCGGATGGATACTCCGGTACAATTCCCATGCCGACTTCGTTGGTTACAATGACCACTGTCTTGCCTGATTCTTTCGCCATGTGCGCAACGTTCGCCGCCTCGTCAATTATTTCATCATCATTGGCGGTCTGAATCATGCGGCGCGCTACATACACCGTTAGACAGTCGATGATTACGGCCTCACTGTCTTTGAATGCGGCGGCTAAAGCCTGTTCGAGCAGTTCGTCGACTTCATACGTTACCCAGCCGCCGGACCGGGATTCACGGTGTTTGCGGATACGTTCAATCATTTCTGCATCAACCGCTTCAGCTGTAGCAACGTATGCAACCCTGCCGTATTGCCGTACTATTTCTTCGGCTAGAACGCTTTTTCCGCTTCGCGCTCCGCCCACGAATAAGATAAGCTTCGATGATGTTTGCCTTGCTGCTTTCTGCTGCTGCACCACGCCTCCACGCCTAAAACAAAAAAACCTTAGCCTACGCTAAGGTCGACGAACTCTTGATCCGCGAAGGCTCCATGTCAAGGCAGGTCTCCTGGCTTACGGTTCATAGCCCTCCCGCGCCTTCCCACATCGTCTGCGGTGGCATGAGCGGGCGGCTCCCCGTTTACAGTGGCGGGCCCGCGCCGGATTCGCACCGGCTTCCCTATTCTCCGCTAATAAAGCGGCACCCCGACTATATCTTTTATTCCCTTGATTATATGTTGAAACGTAAAGGCAACATATTGAATAAGGGTAATCCTACTAAGCTCATCATAACACGGTTTCGGAAGGCCACCAAGCTGAGGCAAATGCGCTATAATCAATAATTATGGAAGAACGTCTACAGAAATTTTTGGCTCGCGCGGGCGTAAGTTCGCGCAGACACGCCGAACAGCTAATCACAGACGGAAGAGTCAAGGTAAACGGGCACGTGGTAACAGAGCTCGGCACCAAAGTCGACCCGGTAAACGATGTCGTTGAGGTCGACAACAAGCGCATTCTTCCGAAAGAAGAAAAACTCTATATTATACTCAACAAACCGTCCGGCTTTATCACAAGCGTTACCGACCCGTACGGGCGCCCGACCGTTATCGAGCTTCTAGGCGGTATTCAAGATAGGGTGTTTCCTGTCGGTCGTCTTGACCTCGATACCGAAGGCTTGCTACTCCTAACAAACGACGGTGAGCTGGCATTCCGCTTGACCCACCCGCGCTACAAAGTTAAGAAAAAATACATAACCGAAGTCATGGGACATCCGCCGGATGACCTGCTCAATAATCTACGCAAGGGCATCATGCTCGAGGACGGCATGACCGCCCCCGCAGAAATCAAAGTCTTGCGAGAAACGAAATCCTCGACGCTGCTCGAGACAACCATATCCGAAGGTAAAAAACGCCAGATACGAAGAATGTTTGAAGCTATTGGCCATTCGGTAATCTTCTTAAAGCGCATCGCAGTCGACAATATTGTTTTAAACAAGCTCCCTCTTGGTGATTTCAGACATCTTACCGATAAAGAAATTGATATGTTATATAAATCCGTACGCTTGAAGTAATGAAAGGTATACGTACAGCAAGCGGATAGTGTATAATCGCAGCATTAGACATGGAATGAGGGGCTGTTTATGTACTTTCGGGTTGCCGACTGGCTAAAGGCGATCTTATTCGCAATAGCAATCGTACTTCTTTACATCTTAGCGGGAACAATCGCCCATACTATCCTATTGTTCGTAGCGGCCGGTTTTATCGTTTTTATTATTCATCCACTTGTCGCATTTCTTGCTAACCGGGGGATGAAACGAATTCTCGCAATTCTCATCACGTATCTCTTGTTCTTTGGGATTCTCGCTCTTATCAGCGTAATTCTCGCGCCGACCGTGGCGGCTGAGATAACAGCGTTCATTAGAAACTTCCCAGGTTACATCCGTATTCTTAGCCGGGAAACACAGTTTATTCAGTCTCAGCTTCGAGGCATTACGTTCCTGCGCCAGTTCGCCATAAACCCCGATACAATTTTAGGGCAGCTTTCGGGAATCGTGACGTCCCAGGTTAGAAACGTCTTCACTATAATTCCTTCGGTCATTACTTTTGTAACCGACGTAGTGCTCGTCTTTATCCTGTCACTCTATTTTCTAATCTACCTGCCTAATATGGATAAGTCATTAAGAGTACATCTTCATAAAGACCTGGTGCCCGTATATGATCGTTTCCTGGTCGCCATGGAAAGCGCGTTTGCGCGCTATCTCTTCGGACAGTTCATCTTTATGGCGACAATCGGTTTGTTTTTCGGAATAGGTATGTGGATCGTCGACTTGCCATACCCGGCGCTGTTCGGCGTATGGGCGGGCCTGACGGAAATCATTCCGGTCCTAGGACCGGTCTTAGGGGCAATACCTGCGATTATCGTCGCGCTTACTATCAAGCCTATCTTAGCCCTCTATGTGGCAATAGTTTTCATAATAATCCAGCAACTTGAAAACAATGTACTCGCGCCGGTAGTGCTCGGTGGCACGGTAGGCCTCAATCCTTTAATTATATTCTTTGGCATCATTGCGGGCGGCGAACTCGGCGGAATTGTCGGGATATTTCTGGCAGTGCCGGTTCTGGTGTTCGTCTCGAATATCTTGCGCTTCATACGCGACAACTTTAAGTACGAGCGCGTTCCCGATGGGCTGGATAGAATATCGATTAAGAAGTATCCTAAGGAACAATCCAAGCCGGCGGCAAAGGCTTAAGCGTTTTACTCTAAGACGGCGCTGGAGCGAAGGTTTTCCTCTATCTGCTTTCTGATCTCATCATCCGGGATAAACTCGTCGAGCGGCGGCAGCTCTGATATGCTGCGCATCCCAAACGATTCCAAGAAGCGAGCGGTTGTACCGTAGAGAATCGCCTGCCCGGGCCCTTCTTGCCGGCCCGTCTCTTTTATCAGGTCTCTATTGATCAACGTATTAACGACGCCGTCCGAGTTTACGCCTCGGATTGCGGCGATCTCGGCCCTGGTCACAGGCTGCTTATATGCAATAATCGAGAGACATTCGAGCGCCGCTTGCGTAAGACGCCGATGATCGTATGACAGGATAAGCTTTTCGACATAGGGCGCATATGCGGGATGGCTATAGAACCGATATCCACCGGCAACCTCGCGCAGCTGGAACCCGCGCTCGGCTCTGCGGTACTCTTTTGCCAGCTCGTCGACGATGTCCTTAACCTCTGCATCAGGTATATCAATGATGCTAGCCATTATTTCTATCGATAACGGTTGATCGCTTATGAATAGCATGGCCTCGACGATGCTTCTCAACCTTAGTTTCAAGTCGCTCACACTACCACCCCTGCTTTGTCGTTTACTATAATCACTATCTCGCCGAACGTCTCGTCTTGGCCAAGCGTAACGACGCCGCGCTTGTATAGCTCGAGGACGGCCAAAAACATTGTAATAAGCTCGACCTTTTCGCCGCACTCATTAGTGAGGTCTTTAAAGCTTTTCATCCGAACACCGGTGAGCCCCTTCTCGATTTTCTCGGCATATTCATCGACGCTCAGCGGCTTCGGCGTGATATGATCGGCCTGCATGAGGTTAATGACCTTGCGTTCGTTGATGGCCATAAACAGCTTTCGCATGCGCTCTTTCGATATGCCGGATAAGAAATCGGGGACGAGATTGTCGAACTGCTCTTCAAGACCGGCTTCCCGTATAAAATACTTGCTCTCGGCATCGTAGCGTGCCGCCAGCTCACCGGATACGTTTTTAAATTTCTTGTATTCGATAAGCCGTGCGATAAGAATCTCGCGCGCCTCCTGTGGTGTGTACTCGTTATCATCGAAGGAATCATCGTCTTTCTTGGGGAGAAGACTGGCTGCTTTTAGGTCGAGCAGCGTTGCCGCCATCAGGAGAAATTCCGTGCCCACCTCGAGGTCGAATTCTTGCATTTGATCGACATAATCAAGGTATTCCCTTGTTATGGCAGCAATAGATACCTCGTAGATATCGAGCTTTTGCCGTGATATTAGATTGAGCAGCAGATCAAAAGGGCCTTCAAATACTTCGAGTTTGACCTGATACGCCATAGGGTTCCCGTCCCTTACTACAATCGGTTCTTTAACTTATTAACCGCTAATCGTTCTCTACCGTGACTTTATCTTCATAAAGGTTGAGCATGGAGCGCACATCTCGTATGGTCGAGCGGCAGATCGGGCGTACCTGATGCAGGCCTTCCCGCAGCACCGCGTCAACGATGCCCGGTTCTTTTTCAATTTCCGCCCGGCGTTCTCTAAAGTCCGCGAGCGACTCGATGATTCTATCTGCCAGCTTGCGCTTGCAGGCCATGCAGCCCCAGGCTGCTTCGCGGCAGTTGGTCTCGATCTCCTCGAGCTCTGCCGGCCTCATATATACCTGTTCTGTCGGATAGACGACGAGGCAGTGCTCGGGACTGCCCGGGTCGGTCTTTTTTTGCCGTGCCGGGTCGGTGACCATCTGATTTACTTTATTGCGGATGACATCCGGTTCATCCGAGAGATAAATTGCGTTGTCGTAGCTCTTGCTCATCTTGCGACCGTCTATGCCGAGCAGGCGCTTTACCGGTGATAATAGTGACTGCGGCTCATCAAAGTATTCTCCGTAGAGATAATTGAACCTGCGGACGATTTCCCTGCCGAGCTCGAGATGCGGCAGCTGGTCTTCACCTACCGGTACGACATTGCCCTTCGGCAAAATAATATCGGCGGTCTGCAGTACCGGATAGCTCAGAAAGCCAGCGGTCGCTATATCTTTGCTGGTAATCTCGGCTAGCATCTCTTTATACGTTGGATTTCGCTCGAGCCACGAAGTCGGCGTGATCATTGTAAGGTACACGAAGAGTTCGGCTACTTCAGGGATATCCGACTGCTTATATATGTAACACTTCTTAGGGTCTAAGCCGACCGCAAGCCAGTCGATGACCATTTCACGAGTATCGGTAGCAATGCCGCCGACCTCATCATACTTGGTCGTAAGTGCGTGCCAATCGGCTACGAAGAACAGGCACTCGTATTCGTCCTGCAGTTTAACCCAGTTTTGTAATGTTCCAAAATAATGCCCGAGGTGCAACCTGCCGGTCGGCCGCTGCCCGCTTACTACTCGTTTAGCCAATGAACACCAAACTCCTTACCTTATATAGCTATAGGCCTGGCATGGCCAGGCCGTTTCTACTTTCTTCGCTAATTATACAGTAAAAAGTGAGCGCGGGGTATTATGAATCAGTCCTGCTATATGCCGACGTATGCAAAATTTACGGGTGTGTCTACGGGTTATCCAGTACCACGGTGTACCGATGACGGCAACTTCCTGATTACAAACCAACCTCGATTGTCTAGAAAATGCTGGGTACCGGTAACGGCGCGTACATGAACGGCATCAGATAGTTGATTGGCACATTGATAAAGGCAAGACTATTCGGGATCATAAATACCAGCACAAGCAAGATCAAAAAGCCGTACTGCTCGAACTTGTACCACCCTTGTTGCATACTCTCGGGCAACAGGTACGGAATGATCTTTGAGCCATCAAGCGGCGGAATCGGCAACAGATTAAATATGCCGAGCGCAACATTAATCATGACGATTACGTCTATCAGTGTCGCAACATATGGCGCCGTGAAAACTCCGCCGAGTAATAGCAGTTTGGCGACGATAAACGCGGCTATGAAGTTGGCGATAGGCCCCGCAACACCGACGATTACCATATCCCGGCGCGGATTTCTGAAACGGTACGGGTTGACCGGTACCGGTTTCGCCCATCCAAACGGTAAAAAGATGATGGCCAGGGTGCCAAAGGGGTCAAGGTGCTTGATCGGATTAAACGTAAGCCTCCCCTGCTCCTTCGCAGTCGTATCGCCGAGCCGGTACGCGACATACCCGTGCATGAACTCATGCACCGTAAGACACAGCAGAAGCGCAGGCAATTTATATAACAATGTGAATAACAGCATATTAGGATCTAACAACCCCAATTATTATTCCAACTCCTTAGAAAGCTGATTAATACGATTTACTACAAATTTCTTTTCTTCTTCCGGCGTTTCAACCTTACCGTCGAGCTTAGCCGCCAAAAGATCTTTCAATACGATATTATACATCGGCGAGGGCGCGAATCCCATCTCGCGAAGGACTCTTCCGTCTATGGATAATTTCACACCCCGCAAGCTCGATAGATAGTAGCGTATCCGCCTTTTTATCCTCTTATCGGCCGTTAAAGCGTATGTATAAGCCAGTGCATCTGCCGACAGCGGGTGCAATAGCCTGTAGAGTTCGCTGTTCTTTATACTTGCTCTCTGCTCCAGCGTACGCACCGCATTGGGAACATCGAGCGCAAGCTCGACTAAGCGTGTCTTATCAAGTTTCTTAAACTTCATGCGTTCGGACCACGCATTGAGCTGCCGATCATCGAGGTTCCTTAAGAGCGCGGCGAGATATAACATCGGTTTTTGCACTTTATGAGCGAAATAGTGATCGAGCTCTATTATGGCCTTCTCTATGCGTGTAAACAGTAGCTCTAGGCTGGCGTCGATGGTGATGTTGGTGTCGAGAATCTTCAACGCCCCAAGCTCGTTTAGCCTTTTAAGCACTCTAAAGGGTTGCTCTTCCGCGAGAATCAGCATCAGCTCGTAGCGAAGCCGTGTCTCGGACAGATGCCCGATAAGGTCCATCTCGATTGCTTTTTTGAGTAAATCCTCGGTCTCCGGGTCGAGCTTAAAGCCGAAGCGCTGCTCAAAACGCACTCCCCTGAATATGCGCGTCGGGTCTTCAACAAAACTCAGGTTGTGCAGGATACGGATTTTCGCGCTTTTCAGATCACGCTGGCCGTTGAAGAAATCGAGAAGCGTGCCGTAATCGTGCGCATTTAGGCTGACAGCCATGGCGTTAATGCTGAAATCGCGCCGTGCAAGGTCTTGTCTAATAGATGTCGGCTCAACCTGTGGCAGTGCCGCGGGCTTCTCGTAGAACTCCGCGCGCGCGGAAGCGAAGTCGATCTTAAACCCGTCTTCCATGACGGCGACAGCGGTGCCGAATTTCTGATGCGGCCGTATGCGCGCTTTAAAAGCATCGGCGATGATCTTGGCAAACTCTATTGCATCTCCCTCGACTACGATGTCTACATCAAGGTTGCGGTAATTGAGAAGTAAGTCGCGAACTATGCCGCCGACCAGGAAGATCGAGTACCCGGTTTCATCCGCCAGGTCGCCGATTTCGCGTAGCAGCGCCTGCACGTCGCCTGGTAAAAGGTCTTTGATGCGTTGCGCGATCTCGCCCCGCGTGTAATGGGGCTTCACCGCTGGAAACGCACTCGATTTGCTAAAATAATCCGACCCGCCGAGCGCTTTTAAAACATCGCTTCTGCTGATAATGCCGATGACTCGGCCATCATCCACAACCGGAACACGCCCCATATCTTCATCGCTAAGCAAGCGCTGCACATCGGGCAGCGGTGTCTCGGGTGATATCGGCTCGATTCTTCGAACCATAAACCCTTTAACCGGTGCATGGCTTAAGCCGTGGTGCGCCGCTTTATCAATTTCACGCCTGCCGATAAGCCCAACCAACTTGCCGCCCTCGACAACCGGAAGGCCGCTGACGCCGTAGCGCATCATTAGCTTATTCGCTTCTTTTATCGTAACGTCCGCATCCACGGTTCTAACCGGCGTCGACATGATCTCGCGTGCGACGGGCGGCTTTTCCACCTGCTCATGAATTGCATCGATAAGCATCCGTTCGACCGTCTCAAGGTCTTTGTCTTTCATGCTCGCCGAGGAAGCTTGGGCATGCCCGCCGCCCCCCATAGCTTCAAGGATAACCCCGACGTCAACGTTGTCGGTACGGCTGCGCCCGATTATGAATACTCGATCTTCCTGCTCGAGAAGGGCGAAAACCACATCGACGTTTTCGATATCAGCGACTTTACTGACAACGACCGAGCCACCCTCCACATATTCCGGAACTTCGGCGTTGGTAAGCATTACCGGCGTTCCGTAAACATCGATAATCCGCGCCGCGTGAATTAAGCGGTCGAAGAGCGCATGTTGCTCGGGGGTAAGCGCCGGGTTTAAGAAACGGTGGATTACCTCGACGCTTGCATGATTCGCCATCGCAAATGCGAGCTCCTCTGCGTCTTCATAGGTTGTGGTTTTAAAGGTGAGCGAGCCGGTATCCTCATGAATTCCCAGTGCAAACAAAGTCGCTTCAAACGGGGTAATCGGGATACCTTTATCCTTGATGATCTTTGTTAAGATTGTTGTCGTTGCGCCGACATTCTCGGAAAAGTCCCTGGTGATCGGCACGTCTTCGGGTGTCGGCGGGTGGTGGTCGAACGTAAATACCTCCACGCCGGGCTTGTATGCGATCTCCTGCAGCTCGCCGATTCTGCGGCCGATTTTCGTGTCGACAATAATCAACCGGGAGACGGCTTTTTTATCGATAAATCTGATATCGAAGGTTTCTATGATGTCGTCATGAAGAGCTAAAAACTCGCGGACGTTCCTATTCTGCGCCCCCGGCAGCACTATTTTAGCATCCGGGTATATCTTCTTTGCCGCTACCGCCGAAGCGAACGAATCGAAATCCGCGTTTACGTGACAGGTGATAATTTCCACGTTTACTTCTCTGCCCTGCACTCCGCGAGTTCTTGAGCGCTGCACTTGCGCCTATACGGGCAGGTAAAGAGATCGGTGCTGAGATATTTTTCACCGCCGTCGGCCAGAATGACCGCGATGGTTCCGCTATCCATAAGCCGCGCTTGATTGAGCGCCTCGGCCATGACCGCGCCTGATGATACGCCGCAGAGCAACCCCTCTTCCCTGGCGAGATCTTTGGTGGTATCGTACGCATCATCATCGCTGATGTTTACTTTTTCGTCGAGCATTTCCATGTCGAAGATCGGCGGTACATAGCCCTCGCTGAGATTCCTAAGCCCCTGGATCTTATGAACCGGGTACGGCTCAACGCCGATAATCTTAGTGCCCGGGCTGTCCTCCGTAAAGCGGCGGGAGAATCCCATAAGCGTTCCGCCGGTTCCTATCCCGGCAATAAACACATCGATCGGTTTGACCTGTTCGAGCAGCTCTTTTGCGGTGGTCTCATAGTGTGCAAGCGGGTTGTTGGGGTTCGCGAACTGGTTGATCATGAAATACTTTGGATCTTCGGCAAGCCTATTAGCCATCTCTATTGCGCCCGGCATCCCTTTGCACCCATCGGTTAAAAGCAACTCCGCTCCGAATGCGGTAAGGATTTGGCGCCGCTCCAGGCTCATCGTTTCAGGCATGACAATCTGCAGGTGATATCCCTTTATAGCACAAACCAGCGCGAGTCCAATGCCGGTATTACCGCTCGTTGCCTCGAGCACGATGCTTTTCGGGGTAAGTTTACCGCTTTCCTCCGCTTTTTCAATCATATACTTGGCGACACGATCTTTAATCGAGCCCCCGGGGTTAAAACTCTCAAGCTTGGCGTATATCTTTACATTTTTATTTTGATTAAGCCGTTTTATCTCTACAACGGGCGTGTTTCCAATTAGATCGAGAAGACCATTGCTCATTTATAACTCCTACTGCGTACCTGCGCCATTATATGTATTATCGTCAATTTAGCAGCACCTTTTACGTAATAATATCACAAATGGTCGAGGGAACCGCGTACGCTGTGGAGCCCAACTGAAATGCATTCTGGATTATTTCTCTCGCCTCGTTGAACTTTCGCGCATCGCTGCTATGCATTTGCGCTATCGGGTCGCCGGCATGCACGAAATCGCCGACCTTGTGCGTGATAATAATGCCTGCTCCGTAATCGATGTCGTCGCCGAGCTTCTCACGACCGGCTCCGAGTATGTGCGCGGCCTTCCCTATCATTTCGGCGTTTATACGGTGAACATACCCATCCCCCATCGCTTCTACATCTTCAACGAAGCGCGCGTGCGGCAACACGCCTCTCGGGTTCTCGATAACGCTCGCATCACCGCCTTGCACTTCGATAAGCTGCTCGAACTTCTGAAGAACCCTGCCGCTTTCAAGCGCGCCGCTCAAAATTCCAACAGCTTCCTTCGTTGATGATGCGGCACCCGCCCCAACCATAAGATACGAACCGAGCGTCACGGTTAAATCGAGCACATCGGCCGGGCCGAAGTCTCTCATAGCATCAATGGCTTCTTCGACTTCGAGCGAATTCCCCACCGTGCTTCCGAGCGGTTGGTCCATATTGCTAATAACGGCGACCACTTTCTTTCCGAACTTCCGCCCGATAGCGACAAGCTCCTCGGCAAGACGCTTAGCATCGGCGACCGTCTTCATGAAAGCCCCGGAGCCGGCTTTTACGTCGAGCACGATTACGTCGGCGCCGCCGGCGATTTTCTTGCACATGACACTGCTTGCTATGAGTGGGATGCTTGGCACCGTTGCGGTAACGTCTCGAAGCGCATACATCTTTTTATCGGCGGGGCAGATTTCTTTCGTCTGCCCGATAATCGCAACGCCGATGTTGTTGACCTGGTCGACGAATTGTTGCTCCGTAAGATTAACGTTAAACCCCGGAATCGACCCGAGCTTATCGAGCGTTCCGCCGGTGTGGCCGAGCGCGCGCCCCGACATCTTCGCCACTTTTAGACCGACGGCAGCCATCATCGGCGCCAGAATCAGGGTGACCTTGTCACCGACACCGCCGGTGCTGTGTTTATCGACTTTTATGCCTTGAATCGCACTCAAGTCGACCGTGTCGCCGCTTTTGACCATCGCCTGTGTTAGGTAGAATGTCTCGTCCGGCGTCATACCGTTGAGATATGCCGCCATCAGGAAAGCAGCCATCTGGTAATCAGCTACGTCACCCGCAGTAAATCCGTACACCAATTGGTCTATCTCAGCCGGCGAGAGCGAGCCGCCGTCACGTTTTTTCGCCAGAATATCTACGACTCTCATACCATCCTCCACATGCGTGCTGTGTTACCGGTCATCTCTGATTCACGCACTTATTCCACCGTCTTCGCCTACATTACTACGCATCTACCCGCAACTTATCCACTTCTACCAGCGAAGCCCACGCACTCCCGCCGCATTTCGTCTTCTATTTGTATTCTGTCTATCAGCCGTTTTTCCTCTCACGGATTAGAGCATATAAATACTAAGCGTTCTATAGCCGCCCATAATACTACATAAGCTTTATTGTAACCGCGGACGCATTCTGGTACGGTAAACGTGAGATATTATGGCTATTAATCTCTTTTCTTCCGCAAAATCGAAAATAGCTAACCCTGGAGGCGGATCTCAAGGCCCGAAGCGTGGTATAAACCGTGCGCTTATCGTCGTCATTGCCCTGGCTTTAACGCTGGCGCTTTTTGAAATCGTCGAGCGTACTGTCATTACGCCTGTCTCAAATCTTGCGGAAGACACCTCAACGGCGACAACCGTAGACGCAGCAACAAACACAAGTGCCAGTACCGGCACCCAGGCACAAAGCGGTAATAATCTTTCTAAGATTGTCGCCGCCACAAAATATGCCTCATTTAAGGCGCGAATTACCACCCAAACCGGGTTTAACGGGGTGTGGACGCAGAGCGGCGGAAGCTACCGTTTTGAAAACCCCTCAAAACAAAAGGTCATGATTTTTAGCGCTCCAAAGCACGTGATCTGGATTATCGACACACCGAGCAAATCGGCGGCACAAAGCATCGTCGCAACGGCAACCGCAACATCGTTCGCCGACTTGAGCGCGATGTTTTTTGTCGGTGCTTTTTCCGATACCGCCACGACGGGCACAAAACAGCTTGATGAGATGTTCCCGCCCGACGCGCCCGGCACCAGGCTGACGTTTAACAAACAAGGGCTGCCCACCCTTTGGGAAGGCGAGCGAGAGGGTCGCAAGAGCTTTATGCGCTGGGACTATGTCCAGACCGGTAACATTTCACCTTCCGAATTTGAACTTGGTAAAGGAATCATTGTAGCCGGAAGCGCAAAATAGAACGAGGATGAGATGCATGAGGAATTCGACGCAGTGCAGGATATAGAAATAGGTCGTGAGCTCTTCGGCTATAAGAGAGACGACGTGGATAAGCTGCTCGCCGTACTCTACCGCGACATGCGCCGTCTCACCGATGACCGTGCAAAAGCACGCGAAGAACTCGCTGAAACCCTCGACAAGCTTGCCTCATATGTTGAAATATCGGACGAGCTCGAGGAACAAATCAATTTAATCACGCAAAATTCGAGCGGCAATGGGCACATGGAAAACGGCGCGGCGGCAATCTCGAACGGCGCAAGCGTTATTATCCCGGAGAAGCTGGGTGAGCTTACCTCGATCGACGGTATTATCGCCGCTTGGGTGTTTAATGGTGACGGTAACGTTATCTCGAGCGTCGCAAATGTCGACATCGATCTTGCAACCGCAATGCGCCGGCTCATGGATAAAAACGGGTGGACATATACGATCGCACAACAGCTTGAGTGCGATGATTTGAAGTTCGCGCTCGTTGAGCTTAACGGTTACCTTATCTTACTCGATGTGCTCGATGAGTCGTTTTTTCTTGGGGCAATCGTCGCGACGGGCGTACCTCTCGGTATTGCGTTCGGCTCTATGCGGCGTATCGGCGCGGCTATAGCCGAAGAGATTTAAACGACCTAAACAGCGTCCCCCGCAACGAAAGTGAGTTAAATATCACCATCGCCGCACTCGCAGCCATGAATACCGCAGCGGCTTCCGGCCTAATAAACACTTGATAACTTGGATAGAACACCCCTGTTGCAACGATCAGTACTATGATGTTGTATACGACGGCCCAGTAGCTGTTTTCCCGTATCTTACTCTCAACCTTCTTACCGGTGAGGAATGTATCGCTCAACTGCACCAGGTCGTTGTTGATGATCTCGATATCGCCCGCTCTCATATCGGTAGCCGTGCCAACACCGGTAACAATACCGATATCAGCCTGTTTTAACGTCGATGAATCTTTTGTGCCGCGGGTTACTACGGCCACGAACTTGCCGCGCTGCTGAAGTTCTTTGATGGTCTGGGCTTTTGCCGAGGGCAGCACTTCTGCGTATACCTCATCCAGCGCGAGTCTCTCCGCTATCGACTGAGCGGTATGCTTGTCGTCGCCCGTCAGCAATACGATAGTCAAACCCATCGAATGAAGCTCCTTAACCGTGTCGCGTGCACGGGCTGCAAGCGTTTGCTCAATTCCTAATATCCCTTCGATGCGATCGTCTACGGCCACGTAGACGACGGTTTTGCCCTGCTCGGCGAATTCTCGTGCACGCTCCTCTACGGCAAATATATTGATGCCCCGGTCCACCATGAGACGCCTGTTCCCAAGCATTACTCTTCGCGTCTCGACTGTTCCCATCGCCCCGCAACCCGTAACAATAGCGAATTCTTCCGGGACAGGAATCGACCGCCCTACCCCTTGTTGCGCAGCGGTGATAATCGCGTCAGCATACGGGATCTGTCCGGCTTTAGCAAGACTGGCCGCCAACCTGATAAAGCCCGGCTCGGTTAGCTTCCCGACATGATAGACGTCGGACACCCGGGGCTCGCCTTCGATTAACGATGCAACCTCGTCGAAAACAACCGTCTTGGTATGAGTAAGCCGTTCAACGGTGGCGGCGTCTTTAATCAGGATACCGTGACGCGCGGCAAAACCGGTGCTGAGAGATACTACGAGCGGTATAGTGAGGCTGAGCGCTTCGGGGCTTGCCGCCACAAGAATCGCTACCGCAATAATAAGAGCGAACGATAAACCGCCTGCAAGCGCGGTGTCCCAGATGATAAATGCAAACACCGCCAGCACAATCACCATCAGGGTAAAATATGAGATTGCGGTTTCCATAAACTCCTGCTCTTGGGGTTGCGAGCGCTGCGCTGCATCGGCCGCATTAACCACACGTGCAAGGAGCGTGTCCTGGCCGACCCTAGTGGCTTCCATCCTGAATTCGCCGTCGATGCAACGGCTTCCGGCAAGCACCTCGTCACCGTTTTTAACAACCGCCGATCCGGTTTTTCCGGTTATCGGTAACCACTCGATCGCGGCTTCTCCCTCGGTTACAACACCGTCTACGGGTGCCCTTTCCCCGGCACGCACAAGCGCGACGTCACCCGGGTACACTTTCTGGGCAGGCTCGGTTACGATGTCCTCGCCCCTCACGACATCGGCCATTGCAGGAAGCTCGTCGAGCAGTGATATTGTTGAGCCGGTTATCTGTCTCCACGCCACAAATTTCATCCACTGTGCAAGGAGCGAAAACGTTAAAATGAGGGTCGCCGCGTAAAATAGATTTGCGCCGGCAAAGAAAAATATCGAGCCGATGCTGAACAGGTATAGGGTCGCTACCGCAAGCGACGTCAAAATCGACGCGTCGATTTTGCTTTTTGCCAGCGACTGCCAGGTTGTTCTAAAGAAGTAGATGCCCCCGAATATGAGCGCTATCGTCGCCAGTAACAGATGGACGTAGACATCGGGAATCGGCAGTCTAATTCTGAAACCGAGCATGCGCTCGCTTATCGGTGAGTCGAGAATAATCAGCATCGATGTTACAAGGGTCACCAGAAAAGCGTTTCGCAGTGTCTTAATTATCGCCGTAAGGTTTAACGCTCGATCGACCCGCAGTTCATACACCGATTCTAAAGTCGGGACCGATGAGTTGCCGGAGCCCTTTATGATGTAATTATCTTGTGCTTCTTCGATATATGACCGCTTTTTCTGCATAAACATCCCTGCAAACGATTATTACTATAACTGCACTAGCACTATAGTAATCCAGAGTTAATCCCACTTGCAATCGACATGCTATTTGCTGTTTTACTGGAGTTTTACCCTATTTTAAGACGGTCTAATTTGCCCTCCTGAGAGGCGCATATTTATGCACCTTCATAGTTTCTGTTTTCAGAATAAGGGTAAAACATTCTTACTAATGGGAAGGAGCTTTTATCCATCATGACGCGAGATGAATTTATAGATACTATCATGGAACAGGCGTCGCTGAGCAAGGAAGACGCACAGCGTATTACTGTCGCTATACTTCACACGCTTCGTTCCCAATTAAGTAAAAATGAAATCCGTGATGTTTACGATACGCTTCCCGAAGATATCGACCGTTTTTGGGAAGGCGGCTGGATGCAGCGGGTTATGTCTTGGTTGCAAGGCCTCCGGTATTTGGATAGAGAAGACTTTATTGAGCAGGTCCGCGAAGCTGCTGATGTGAAGACAAGCGCTGAAGCCCAGCGTCTTGCCGACGTAGTGTTTTCCACGCTGAAACGAGCGATCCCGTCAAAAGAGGTCGAGCACATATCGCACGATCTACCGGAAGATATACAGCAGCTCTGGAATGCCGCCTAAACAAGCTCGCCCTTAAAGCTGCTTCCATAAACGGGCGCATCGAAACCGAGCAGGTCGGCGACAGTTTTACCGATGTCGGCAAATGTTCGCCTGGTGTCGAGGCTTCGGGGGTTTTTCAGCATGCGCCCGTACACAAGCAGCGGCGCGTATTCCCTTGAATGATCGGTGCTCGGCGTCGTCGGGTCACAACCGTGATCGGCGGTAATTATAAGGATGTCACCATCCGAGAGCTGAGCCAATATCTCGGGTAACCGGGTATCAGCCGCTTCAAGCCCGTGCGCGTACCCTTCCGCATCGTTGCGGTGGCCCCACAGCGAATCAAAATCGACCAGGTTGGTAAAGATAATGCCCTGTTCTTGTTTATCCATAGCAATCAGCGTTTCATCAACGCCGTGCATGTTGTTCTCGGTGTGAACGGCTGCATTAATTCCTTGACCGGCGAATATCTCGCTGATCTTGCCGACACCGTAAACGGAATACCCTGCCTCTTGCGCGTAATCGAGCACCGTTTTCGAAGGCGGTTTCAACGAGAAATCTCTTCTGCGATGCGTTCGTTTAAAACCGCCCGGCTCGCCGATAAACGGCCTGGCGATAACACGACCGACCGCGTGCGGACCCTGTAGGATATCCCGGGCAATTTGGCACATGCGATACAGTTCTTCGACCGGAATGACCTCTTCATGCGCAGCAATTTGAAAGACGCTATCGGCTGAGGTGTAGACAATCGGTTTTCCCGTCTTCATATGCTCGGGACCCAGCTCCTCGATAATCGCGGTACCGGATGCCGGTTTATTTCCGAGGGTGCCCCGCCCTATCGTTTTCTCGAACGGTTCAAGAACGTCCGGCGGGAAACCGTGCGGATATGTTGGAAACGCACGCTCGAGCACTATGCCCATCATCTCCCAGTGACCGGTGGTTGTGTCTTTGCCCACCGACAGCTCGGCCATTTTGCCGAAATATGCATCCGGGTTTGTCGTGGGCGGCACGCCTTCAACGCCGATTATATTACCTAACCCCATACGACCGAGATTCGGAAGGCTAAGCCCGCCAACCGCGCGCGCCGTATTGCCAAGCGTATTGCTGCCCTCATCACCATAACAAGCGGCATCAGGCAGTTCTCCAACGCCCACGCTATCTAAAACAATAATTATCGCCCGTCGTATGTCCGGCATAATTTTCCCTTACCTTTTCAACCTCAACACGCCTGACTTCAGGTGCTTGTTTACATATTCTTACGCGCTTTCGGGTGCGTCGTCTCGTATACGGCCCGTAGCTTATCTTTTGTCACATGCGTGTAAATCTGTGTGGTTGATATATCGGCATGCCCGAGCAGTTCCTGAACGGCCCGCAGGTCAGCCCCGTTTGCAAGCATGTGCGTCGCAAATGAATGCCGGAGAATGTGCGGGTAAATCTCCTCGATTTGCGCCATTTTTGCGTACTTCTTGACGATCTTCCAGCAGCCGACCCTGCTCAATCGATTACCCTGCATATTCAGAAGCAATGCCGCAGGCCTAAAAGGCCCTGAAAGCTTTGACCGCGACTTATTGATATACTCAGTGAGCGCTTCAGACACGTAGCTGCCAAGCGGAATTATCCGCTCTTTCGACCCCTTCCCGAAGCACCGGACAAAGCCATGGCGCAGGCTCACGTCCTCGATATCAAGAGCGGTTAATTCCGATACACGCAAACCGCAGCTATACAGCAGCTCGAGGATCGCCCGGTCGCGAATCGCGCCCTCGCCCATCCCCTGGGGTTGCTCCAGTAATGTTCCTATTTGCTCAACCGAGAGCACTTCCGGGAGTTTTCTCGTAGTCTTCGGCGTTTTAATATCGGCGGTCGGCAGCTTGTCGGTTATACCCTCTCGTACCAGGTATTTGTGGAATGATTTTACCGACGCAAGCTTGCGGGCTACCGTAGCACCGCTGTATTCCGTACGAAGAGCGGTAAGGTATGTGAGCACATGCTCGTAGGTAACGAATTTCGGTGATGAAACGCCGACTTTGGTAACAAGGTAATCGACATAACCGTTGAGGTCATGGCTGTATGCCGCTTTCGTGTTATCCGAAAGCCCCTTTTCTATTGCTATGTAATCTAAAAATTCGGATACGAGTATATCCATAGAACTTCCACGTATTGTTCTGTTTATTTATCCGTAAAAATTAGTGCATACCGTATCGGGTGATCCAGGCGACTTGCTACTTACTGCGCAATACTGCCGACCCGTTGCGCCGCCATTAGAATCGCGGTCAACGTTTTGGCGTCACTTATTTCCCCCTGTGCGACCATCGACAAGGCATCTTTAAGCGGGATAACTTCGAGCTCCATGCCTTCCTCGCCGGGCTCACGCTCGTGCTCGCCCACTTCTATATCATCGCTAAAGTAGAGATAAAACTTCTCATTTGTAAAACCGGCGGAAGTATAAAACTCCGCTAGTTTTTCAATGCGCTTTGCCGTATAGCCTGTCTCTTCTTTTAGCTCCCGTATGGCGCACTCCACCGGGTTCTCAAGCTCTTTTAGCAAACCGGCCGGTATCTCCAGCAGCATATCTTCAATCGGATGGCGGTACTGGCGTACCAGGACAACCTCTTGCTGGTCGGTGAGCGCGACAACCCCGACGGCATCCAGGTGGCGTACCACTTCGCGTTCGTATTCTTGCCCGGTAGGCGTTTGTACCGTATCAACGTAAAGGCTGATAATATAGCCTTCGTAGATCAGTTTTGATTGAAGGACACTGAAACTATCTCCCATTATCATCCTCCGCTATACCGGCCGCATATATTGCCGCCGCACCTGCAGCCATAAAGAATTCCGGTTCATCTTCAACTGTCCGGCCCATGGTCGTAGGAGCTAAGCCGCGCTTTTTAAGTATATCAAGCGTGAGCCCCGCATCGATACGCTCAACCCGGTGCAGAGGCTCGAGACCCGATTCGCTTAATTGTCGTTGTATGGTTACTTCTCTTTCGCCTGTCATCGTAGGGATGGTGACCGCCGATGGCGACATCGCGGCAAGCGTGAGCGCGGTTATTGTATGGTGGCTGATCCCATAGTGCCGCTCACGCATGTCTTGAAAGCTTATTCTTGGTATCGCGACCGCTCTGCCCTTAAGGCTGTTGACCGCATTGATTATCTGCCCCTGTTCGATGCCGGTAAAACCAAGCCTGGTATTACTGCCGACGATACCGGGCCCCATAGCCACTATCGCCACATCAGCCCGTGCGGCATGCCGTGCCGCCGCCAGCGCGCTATAGATGTTTATAGCCTCGATATCGCCGCCGAACGCATGGCCGGCGGTTATTGTCATATCTATGAGTCTGCTTTGCTTAAGCTCGGCTACAATGTTGCTTAACGCAAGCGGCAGCGCAGCCCCGTCAGTCATGATATATGCAACCTTAAGCTCCGGCCGCAGCTCTTTTAGTACCGCGGCTGCCGCAGGTAACTGGCTGTGAAGAGTGCCGATAATGACGGGCATCTCGTCGATGCTTACAACCTGCTTAAGAGCATTATAGTAGGGGCTTGATTCTTCTTCGGCGGCGCGGCACTTAAGCTGCATAGGCGTGTAGCGCAGTTTCATTATGTGCCCGCCGGTGCCACTAACGAGAGACTCTTTGGCAAGATTCCATACGACGAAGTGATATCCGCCGGTGCCGAGGTCTAAATCAACCGCAGTCGTGTTAACAACCACCTCGTCGCCCGAATTTATGTCGCCTAAAAGTGATGTGTAGCAAATTGCTTTTGCTTTTAAGCCCTCAATATCAACGACAACCTCGGCATAACCGGGCCGCGTTCGTATAATTTCGGTAACCGTTCCCGTTCTAAACGTTATCATGTAAACCCCGCATTATTCAGGTCGCGCCAATTCAATAAGAAGCCTTGATAAGTTTACAAGCTCACTCACTGCAACGTGCTCCTGGTTGCTGTGCACGTTCATAAAACCGACGCCTAAATTAACGGCGTTAAGACCCTTCTTGCTAAACACGTTGGCATCACTTCCGCCACCGCTCTTTATGAGGTTCGGTGTGAGCCCTAGCCTCTCAACCGCTGCGACCGAGCGCTTAATGATCGGCGCTTCCGGTGCTGCATAATACCCGTCATACGGCCGGATACGCCTGATTTTTACGTCGGCGCCCACTTCCTCAGCGCCTTGTGCAAAGCACTGCACCATTGAATGTATCTGTGTCTCGAATTTCTTAAGATCGTTGCTGCGGCATTCGGCAAACATGCGACAGCGCTCCGGTACGATATTGCCCGCCCTGCCGCCTTCGATAGTGCCGACGTTTGCCGTCGTTTCATCATCAATACGCCCGAGCTTCAAGCAACTTATGGCTTTTGCGGCGGCGGCAATTGCATTGATGCCGTTCTCGGGGTCGACGCCGGCGTGAGCGGATTTACCGATAAACTCAACCTCGAACGATTCTTGATACGGCGCACTGAGAACTATCGTCCCGACCGAGCCGTTCGAATCGAGAACGTATGTGTAATTGATGTATTTATCACTAATGTCGAGCTCTTTTGCCCCTTGTAGACCGATTTCTTCGGCAATGGTGAAAACGAGATGAACCGGCCCGTGCGGAAACGCTTTCTCCGACATGAGCGTGAGAACTTCAAGCATTGCGGCGCACCCGGCCTTGTCGTCTGCGCCCAGAATGGTATCACCGCGGCTGCCGATAATGCCGTCTTCTACAACCGGTTCAATACCGTTGGACGGCTCGACGGTGTCCATGTGCGCTGAAAACATCACGCACGGTCCTTCCGCGGTTGCCGGCACTGTAACTATTAGGTTACCGGCGTCACCGCCTCTGCGCTCGCCGGCGTTATCCTCGAATACTATGTAGCCGAGTGATTCGGCATATCCTTTAATGTAATCGGCTACTTGTCGCTCTTGGTAGCTGGGGCTGTAGATCTTCACCAGATTCTCGAACAACCGCACTACGCGACCCTCATCAACCATTTCTATAGACCTCCAGCCGTCTTTGAAAGTAAAAGTGGAACCGTCAGGTTCCACTAGATTTCTTTATTCAAATAATTTATGTAAGGTACCGACACGTTCGCGCGCCAGGTTATACTCCAGCGCGGCATGTATAAAATCCCTGAACAGTGGGTGCGGCCTCGTCGGGCGCGATTTGAATTCGGGATGGAACTGTGTGCCGACGAACCACGAGTGGTCCTTTATTTCAACTATCTCAACGAGATGCCCGTTCGGCGAGCGTCCGCTTATCGTCAAGCCCGCTTTAACCAGCTGATCGACATAGTCGTTATTGACTTCGTAACGATGGCGGTGCCGCTCTTCGATCTCTTTGCATCCATACGCCTCTTTTGCAAACGTGCCGTCTTGCAGCTTACACGGGTATGCTCCAAGCCGCATTGTGCCGCCCATATCCTCGACGTCTTTTTGCTCGGGCAGTAAATCGATGACCGGATATGGGGTTTCGGGATCGAATTCGGAACTGTTGGCGTTCGCGAGACCGACCACATTGCGAGCGAACTCTACCACCGCGCATTGAAGACCTAAGCATACGCCAAAGAACGGGATATTATTCTCTCGGGCGACTTTTATCGCGTGTATCTTGCCTTCGATGCCCCGTATGCCAAATCCGCCGGGCACCAGAATGCCATCTACCCCTGCGAGCTGGCGTTCGACCTCTTCCTGGCTCACTGTCTCCGCGTCAACCCACACTATCTCAACATCGCTATTGTTATAGTAACCGCCGTGTTTCAGCGCCTCGACAACGCTTAAGTATGCGTCGGGCAGCTGCACGTATTTTCCGACAAGGCCGATCTTGATCTTGTTCTCGACCCGCCTGATGCGATCGACCAAACCGTGCCACTCGGTCAAATCGGTTTGACCGTTCTTCAGGTTTAAATGCTCGACAACGATATCATCAAGCCCTTCCTCGTGCATGTTCAATGGAATGATGTATAGATTAGCGGCGTCCAGCGCCGTGATAACGCTCGATGGTTCGATATCGCAGAACAGGCCTATCTTGCGCTTTACCGAGACATCAATCGGGCGGTCTGTTCGCGCTACGATAATATCCGGCTGAATGCCGATGCTTCGAAGCTCTTTAACGCTATGCTGCGTGGGCTTGGTCTTAAGCTCTGACGAGCTTGGTAAATATGGAATCAATGTGACGTGTATATAAAGGACATTCTCTTTGCCGACGTCTTTCTTGAATTGCCGAATTGCTTCGAGGAAGGGGAGGCTCTCGATATCGCCGACCGTGCCGCCGACTTCGGTAATGACGATGTGCTTCTCGTCATCGGTTGCTAAATTCAATATTCGTTGTATTATCTCGTTAGTAACGTGCGGAATGACCTGCACGGTACCGCCAAGGAACTCACCCCGGCGCTCTTTCGTAATGATCGACCAGTAAATTTGGCCCGCGGTTACGTTACTGTCGCGTCCTAGATTCTCGTCGATAAAGCGCTCATAATGGCCGAGGTCTAAATCGGTCTCGGTGCCATCGTCGGTAACGAAGACCTCTCCATGTTGAAATGGGCTCATCGTGCCCGGGTCAACGTTAAGGTACGGATCGAGCTTCTGAATCGTGACCTTGAAACCCCTGGCCTTCAATAACCGGCCGAGTGTGGCCGCCGTTATTCCTTTCCCCAGCGACGACACAACGCCGCCGGTAACAAATATGTGTTTAGCCAATCATCTCTCCCCTTTATGTCCCTTTACTTCCTTCAAAAGTCTACTATATTAAGCTATTGCTGTCATAAACATTTATGACAGCAAAACAGTTTACTTTGCCGTTAGCATGCGGCTCATCGAATTCATGCTCAAAAAGATCATGCCGTGATAAGAATTCAAAATCGCTCGCAAGCTCATCTTTGGTAAAAAAGTGCAAATACTTCTAAAGCTGTTCTATCTTCAGGCTTTAGCAAATGGCAGATATTCGATGCGAACGTAACATCAAAACCAGAGTTGTGCAGATCCTTGAAATCCTGGCACCGAAATACTGCTCGTGCGGTACCGGATGTGGCGCTGGCTGCTTCTTCAGCTATTGCAATAACTGTTTCAGAGGTATCAATCCCTACTACTTCATACCCAAGTTCATCTGCCAGATAAAACGAATCTCGGCCGTAACCACAGCCGATGTCCAAAAGATTTTGATATGCGGTTATTCTAGCGGTTCCAGCGTGTCGCTTAAATCGCGAAGCCGCTATCTTAGCAAGCTCGCTACGATCATCGCCCCATATAAGATTTTCGCTCTTATATGCTTCGTCCCAATCCATAAACCCGCCACGTTTTTATACAACTTTTGAATTTTAACACGGATCGAGCTGAAAAGCGATGCCGTTTCGCCAACCGAAGGCTATTCGACCATCAGCATGCATTACTAAACGCTATTCAACCCGCCGGCCTATGTTATCGAGCGCCCGCAGAAACCCCACACGCTCAACAATTGCGCTAATAGAGTATTTTTCAGTAAGCAGCTGCAGCAGAACGAGCACGACGATCAGCGGCAGTTTAACATTCCAATCGAATGCGGCGGCAGCACAAAAGCCGATCATAGCGCCTAAAATATTCGAGCCGGTATCGCCGAGCATAATCTCTTCTCTAAGATCGGCCGCTATAAGAACCAGGGCAACTCCGATCATCGCCGCCGATATGGTCCCAAGAGAACTTCCCCCCACGAACAGGATAAGCAGCTGCAGCGGAATATATGCCTTGAGCGCACGACCGGGGCGCAGATCAAGCAAGTTGAGAGCGTTAACAAAGAGCGAAATGAGAATAGCGTTGCCGAGTATGTTTACAATGCCGCCCGACAGAAGCGACGAAACCACAACCGCCGTCGCCGGTATTCCGATAGCCTTCAAGCCGCCCGTCGTCAGTTTGCCTTTAACAAGCGCACCGATATGCCCTTTAAAGCCGGACGATTCGCGGTTGCCAAACGCATCATCGATAAGCCCAAAAAAGCCGGCACCGATAATAAGAAGCGAAGTCATCACTGCAAACTCAGGACCTATAATAAACCCATCCGGCACGACAATGCCGAATTGCGATGCCAGTAGTGACGCGAATACAGCGATCACCATCAGGAACAGCCAGGACACGATAATAAGAAGCCCGAGCATATTCACCACTTCAACACCGCGAAAATTCGTCTTTACAGCACCCGCCCCCCGTAGCATTTCTTTGAGCGGCTTAAGCAGAACAATACTTATGATTGCGGCCGTTACCGCATGCAAAATTACCCAGAGGTAGAATAATACGGTCATCATTTGGAATGATACTGCTCCCATAACATAAGATAGATAACAGTTGGAATCATATATGACATCATTATCGCCGGTATGAGAATCCCCGAGTCTTCAAACGCAAAGCCGATAATGCCGCCTATAAGTGACGCGGTTATAGCGGCTGATATGCCCTTGTGGTCGGCGAGCAAACGCCGCAAGACGCCGACCGGTTTGAACCATAGAAACGTAATAACGCAAATTGTAATCAGCAAGAAGTACGACCACGTGCTGTACCGCAAAATCATTAAGTTTGTCGAGAGCTTTCGGTTCACCACGATAAAGAACGCGGCTGGGCCACCGTCCATTACCGATAGTACGAACTTGCCCATGTGCGTGATACCGCCGTTAAGCACGTCGTAGGCAAGAAAGCCGCCTAACGTTATAACGACTGCGGCCGCCGCAATGACAATGCTTCTCGCCTTTGCTTGAGACTTTAATGCGTGATAAATAATCACCGAGAAGGCAGCAACCGCAGCGATAATGCCTCCTGCGTTAGCACCGACCGTCGGGAACCCGATGATATATGTGAGCGCAAGCGATATCACCGCAATAATTCCTACCATCCATTTAGTCCATTCTTTCTCAAGCATCACGCCGAAGAGCAGCACCGCGTTTGCGATGAGTATCGGGTACGCTTCGTTTCCGATACCGAAGAAGCGATTGCCGCGAATCGTATCGTAGCCGAAAATACTGTTGATAAACGACGGTGAGCCCAGGCACACATCGATTGTGAGCACAATGAGCGTAAGCGCCGCTACGCCGATGATAGGCTGCAGTTTATTTCTCCTAAACAGAACCAGCAGCGTTGCAAACGCCGCCGACACAACCACCGTTAGCAATGTAACCAGCGGCCCCTGGCTTGCAAGGTGCTCGATTTTCGTCGTGTAAAACGAGAACAACGGGAAGCTCATAGTCGTAAATATAAGCACCTCAAGCACCGTCGCCGAAAGCTTGTTGAGGATTTTTCTATATGCGAGCACGAGCGCTGCAAGAACATACAATATAACCTGGATATAAATATATGCGAGAATCGCCGTGCGACGGGTATCTTTTACCCCGACCGAACTTTTATTGAAATCGTCAAGGCTCTGCGGCGTTACGGATTCCGACCCGGCCCTCATAACGGCACCCGCCATCTTTTCGGTCTTTTGCAGGCCGAGTACAGTAAGCACCGTGGGGGCGATATCAAGCGTCGTCACAAGGCTGGTACGCTTCGTCGTATCGCTTGTAAGGCTGCCTGCGCCAAAACCGGGACCGTGTACGATGATCGGCGTCATTTGCTCGAGCGAGCTTTTTAAGGGCAGCTTTGAGGAGCCCGGCGGCGAGAGAGCGGCGATAATAAACGTCGTATTCTCCCCTGCCGCTTCCATGGCTTGTTTGATAAACCTACCGCCCGTGTATATCGCGCGCATGCGCTGCAACCCTGCCTGCTTATCGAACGCGTAGTTACTATACCAATCGGCGCGAACAGTATCGCCCAAATCGACTACCACGAAATCAGCTTCCTTAAGCGCCGCACCAAAAAGCGTTAAGAGCTTTTTCTGATCGGTTCTCAACCCGAACGGGTATTTCTTATCTTTCTTTAGGATATCTTTTCCGACATCGCCGTAATCAACAATGCCGTTACTATCCATTGCGATCGTTACTGCTTCACGATTATAGCTGCCCGGCTCATATTGTAGTGAGGTGTCCGCATTACCGATAACTGCTGTCTTTTTGCCGGAAGTTTTAATCGCATCTCCAAGTTGACCGGCAAAAAAATCTTGCAGTCCGTTATCGTTATCCCGCACAATCGATGCTATGCCGACTTCAAGCACTTGCCCGGCTTTCGCAGTTTTGCCCGTGCGCAAGCGATAGGCGTCTTTCGCCTGCTCATCTCCGTACGCCTCGGTTGCATTAAACTCCTCGAAACTGGTCGATGCACCGTCCGCACGTATGCCCGCACCGACGCTTAATGCGTTTCGCGGGCGCGATGACGCTTTAAACGCGCGGTTATTTAACAGGCCGATTGCGCCGTTTTTTATAAGCCCATTTATAGTTGGGTCGTTCGCATTTATAATATCCGACCAGGTAATGTTATCCATTAGGATGAAAACTACTTTTCCATCGGATTGTTGCGGAGTTGCGGCGAGAATCATTTGAGGTGCTAGCAACACTGATAGCAATACTACGACAATAACTACTGCGAGCTTTCGCTGCATCGATAACCTCCGAGACATCACGCTCGATATGGGAACTGAGCACATGGATACATGATAAACGTGCTTCTCACTACAGTCAAACCGGCTCTATGCCCCCGCGCTAACTCTTGCTTTTTGCACAACAATAAAGACGAAGTTGGCCGCGCCTAACGCAAGAAGCGGCACTACCGGCATTATGTAGCGGAAAACCACGTGGGTAAGAAGCGGGACAGCCAACAGAGCCACTGCAAACCAGGCAACAAGTATACGGTCGTATCGCCTTCTCGACCCCATGAAAAGCCCGGCGATCCCGAGAACGGTAAGCGTCAGATAGCTTATCCCGATGAAGACTTGCGGGTCGCTTATATCGTCAAAATTTCTTGGAAAACCAAGGAGCTTGCGCGGGCGATTGCCGATCTTATAAAGGATCTCCGCCCTCGTCAGATGCAGCAAGTTATACTTGGCTTCTTGGGAACAAAGATGGCTTAGCTGTACCTCGTTCATGTTTGGGTGCTCATTCCTGAACTTTATCTGCAATAGGCTGAGCGAGTACCCCTTATCCTCAAGCGAACCCCACCACAGCGTCGCCGGCCCGGTTGTCGTACCGAACATTACCTCGTGAAATGTCACATAATTTCGGACGACCCACGGCCCCAAAATGAGCATGGTTCCCACCAGAAACATACCTACGGTTTTCGCCATCCACGAGTACCCGTTTTCCTTATAGCGAAGCCACCAGATAGGCAAGAGGATTACCGGGAGCACGAAGACCACCTGACGGCATAAGTAGGTGATACCGAACAACACGCCGGTGCCGGCCAGCGCCCACAATGACGGTTTGTCTTTCTTTAAAATCACGACAATCGCAATTAAAAGAAGCGCCTGAAGAAATATGTACAGCGTTTCCGACATTAATCGAAAACCGTAATAAATAAGCTGGGGCGATACTGCCACAATGAAAGCAGCCCCCGCACCCCGCAATCGGCCGTACATTCGCGAGCCAAGCATGAAGACAGCAATTGCCGTGAGTATTCCGAGGATCATATTTGAAGCCTGTGCAACCTCAACCGCAGAACCGAATACATAATGCACGGCAACCAGATAAAATGGGTACGTTGGGCCGTAAAACGCCGTTTGTTGGCCGGTTCGGGCGATCATGTGGTCGGTGCCGATATAGCCCTTACCGGCAAGCAGGTCTTTCGCCAAGTTCTCATACATTAGCGAATCGGTCGACGTCCCGAGGACATTCCTGCCTTCGCCCTGGTGCCAGGCGCCAATTCGTAGCAATGCACCGAATATCAATGCGACAATGACTATAATTGCCGCTGCATCAAGTTCCTTAAGCCGGTTTCTGATCCAATCCATAGTGTAAGGTTACGCCATTTCTCAATAATTTTGCTATATCATTCGGCTAGAGACACTTCTTTATTCCCTCGAGCGATTGTCATAGCTCATGATACCGATTTTTAACCGTATGATGTAGGATAATTATCCCATTTCCCGTATTGCTTAATCAAATTACCCATTTGTTATGTTATTTCGACCAATAATAGCAATAAAAAAGCCGGTTAACTAGATTCCATTTTCACTAGTTACCGGTTTATTCGGTTAGTTTCGATTGGTATTTTGCGCCTATCCAGCAACCTCAAGATAAAGTGACTGCGTCGGCTTGATCATATTCTCAACTGAAAATCTTCCTGAGATAAGCTTCTGGCCTGCACTCGCTTTTGCGTTTGCCTTGTCGGCGTCGGATAACAGGCCGCTAACGGCCTTTACGATTGCATCTGCATCCCCCGGCTTCACAAACTCAACACTATCCTCGGAAACGACTTCGCGCACGCCCGGCGTATCCGAGATAACAACCGGCTTTATGCTGGCAAGAGCTTCAAGCAGAGCGAGCGGCAATTCCGTTGAGATATTCGGTATAACCACAACGTTCAGGCTTTTCAAAATATGCGCTACGTCTCGCCTGAAACCTAAGAAGTGCGCGTTCTTAGCAATACCGAGAGATGCCGCTTTCTCTTTAAGATTATCGAGTTCATCGCCATCGCCTGCGACGATAAAATGCATTTCGGGATCATCTTTTTGCAGCTTGGCTGCCGCGTCTAAAAATACATCAATACCGCTTCCGGGCGTCAGCTCGGTTACCGTGCCGATCATCTTATGATCTTTAGTAACCTCAAGCTCCCTAAAGAGATGCTCGGTATCGAGTGTGTCGCCGAAACGCTCTATCTCGATACCATTATATATCAGCCTAACTTCGTTAAGCGGTTCGACTTGTTTTCTGATGTCCTCGGAGATTGCAATTATGCGGTCGGGCGTGGTTAAAACCTTGTCATGCTGAATTCCGAATAAACCCTTCTTTTTTGAAGTATCCTCTGCGGTATGAACGGTGGAAACATGTTTTACTTCCAACGCTTTCGCAAGGTGTGTACCAACAAAGCACGCCTGGTCGCCATGAGTGTGCACAAGATTTACCTTACGTTCTTCGAGGAATTGCTGGATCTGTTTGACAATACCTCCGACATTAAGTTTAGTCGCCGTTGAAATGCCGGGAATTACAATATACTCGACGTCGAGATCTTTAATATGCTCAGCGATGTACGTATCGTCTGAGGTAACCAGGTACGGTTTGTACCGAGCCCGGTTAAGGTACTTCAGGAGGACGAGGACATGTTGTTTTACGCTACTCATACTTGAATCAACAATGTATAGGACCCCTCGTTCGATCACTAGCATTACCCCCCCGTAACATTGCGAATTAAGCGCGTCATTATCATATTATGTATCGGCAACCGTCCTTCTAAAGATTACACGTAAAATATCTAAAAATTGCCGGCCACGGTGCATAAAACCTGCAAAATTGCGGCCGGTTTCACGATGCGTCATATTGACCGGCACTTCAACAACACGACAACCCTGTTTTAGGATATCGATGCTTAAGCCTACTTCGAGCCCATAGCCCGATTCAAACTCTAATCCTTTTAAATAACCGGTCTTAACCGCGCGCTGCCCGGATAGCGGCTCGGCCATTTCCACGCCGGTAAACCGCTTAATAGCCCACCGTCCGAGTCCTTTCGCCAGGCCGATGCCGCCCTTTGTTTGCGGCTTTGGAAAATCTGCAATCGCCATATCGGCGACACCGCGCACTACGGGGTCCAGAATTTTTTGCGCTTCGGCCGCGCATTCGCCAAGGTCACCGTCAAGAAATAAGGTTACGTCATCGGTTAGATCGGCAACCGCTTTCTGTAGAGCCTTTCCTTTACCGGCATTTTTCGATAAGCGCAGCACCTCCGCGCCTGCTTGCTGCGCTACCTGGCTCGTGGCATCCGCTGAACCGTCATCGACAACCAAAACCCTGGTTACCGACGGAATGGCGCGCGCCGCGCGCACCGTCGCGTCTATCCTGTCGGCCTCGTTATATGCTGCTATAACGGCTATTACGCTCGTATGATTCGTGGTTTCCATATGGTTTTGCTTCACCTCGAAAATAAAGGACCCAGAAGCTGGACCCTTTATCGTTTCGTTATTTATTCGTGTATCAGGCCTTTTAAGACGACGGCATAAGCTGCCCGGCGGTTTTCTTAGAGCCGAAGTTGCCATCGGTCCCTGCCAGCGTAAAGATCGTCGAGATAATTCCCATTGGCTGGTCGACATTATCTACGGTAGGAATACCGGCCGTCTGATAGGACTTCACGTACGATTTCTCGCAATCCGATGCCTCGACACCGCTAACCCGTATCTTTACAGCTTTAAGCTGCAGAATGATCGGCAGATCGATCTTCATCGGGTCGCGCGCCACGTCCGACCCACCAACCAGGACGGCCTTCGTGATCGGCTTCATCGGCGATACCACAACGAGGTCGCCGGTGATAAACCCGATTGTCTTTAGTTGCTGCAAATACGGCGCTCTCGGTTTAAGAGTCGTTGTGCTTGTAATAGATGTTGCCGTTGTCGTATTAACCGTAAGCTCATCAACCATTTTCTTAATAAGCAGGTCTTGGGCATTTTCTGCGTTTAAATCGGTAGAGAAATACGGCTTCATCTGAGTTATTATCTGGTCTGTGATTTTAAAATCCGGTACGAGCTTGATGCTGCTGGCCGTAGCCCCGGCTTTCCTAATGCTACTCAACATGCCGGACACCACTTCGTCTCCCGCCGAACCGGTCACGATAACCGCGACGTTGTCACCGGCTAACCTGTCTTTAACGGTGAGAGGAATAATCTGATCGGCAAATTGACGCTGGGTACTCACTTCATCCTTTAACGTTCTGTTTTCCGTTCTAAGCTCGTCAAAATTTTGTTCGATTTTTTTAACCAGCGCCTGCTGCTGGTCGATAAGCAAGCCTTTGTCAACTATAACCGTGCCGAGCAGAATACCGATTGCCAGTGCTAAAAACACTCCAACCAGTGACGCTATGTGATAGCGCATGTCAAACATAGATTTCTCCTAAAGTCCCAGACTGAGTTTTATTTGAACTATAAACAAACGGATAGACTGTCGTATCGGCGGAGCAGCCATCACTATCGCTATAATAGCGCTCATCGCGGCTAAAAGTAAAACGATTAGATGGCTGATTTTTACGGACGACCTGTAGAGTTTGTTTACACCTTTTGCATCGACAAGTTTGCTGCCGACCTTAAGACGTACGAGAAATGTACTCGACATGCCTTTGCGCCCTTTGTCCAGAAATTCTACAAGATTGGCGTGCGTACCCAGGGCGACGATGAGGTCCGCCCCTTTCTCATAGGCTAAAATCATTGCTATATCTTCGCTGGTACCGGCCGACTCGAAGACGAGCGACGGCAAGATCATCTTTTCGAGCCGCGACAACCCCGGAGCTTTCCCACCGGGATATGCGTGTACGATAAGCTCTGCGCCGCAGCGAAGCGTTTCGTCAACGACGCTGTCCATGTCGCCGATAATGATATCCGGCGTGTAACCCTCTTCTACGAGCGCGTCGGCGCCCCCGTCGACGCCGATAAGGATAGGCTTCATCTCGTGGATATAACCGCGAAGCGCCTTCAAATCGGCTTTGTAATCGTAGCCGCGAACGACGATGAGAACGTGACGGCCTTCAAAATTGATGCGCGTTCTGGGAACGTTTGAGCCGTCGAGAATAAGTTCCTTTTCTTTCTGTATATATTCGAGCGTGTTAACCGCGAACTTCTCAATTTCCACGCCTATGCGATCATTGGCTTTGGCCATCTCTTGCTGTAAGAACGCATGGGTGAGCTTTGTGCCGCTGCCGACCGTGCGGTCGCCTTCGTATATCTGGTCGCCTTTTACCGTGATCTGTTCGCCCTCTTTTACGATTTCGAATATCTCAGCGCCCACATTATCAACCAGGTGAATACCGGCGTCACAGAGAATTATCGGACCCGCGTTAGGATATGTGCCCGAAGTAAAGCAGCTTGCGTTTATTACCACCTCAACGCCGGTTTCGGCAAGCGCTTCGGCGGTTACGCGATCGAGGTCCTCATGATCAATAATTGCGATATCGCCTTGTTTAAGGCGTTTCACAAGTTTCTTGGTTCTCTTGTCAAGTTTAGCTTTGCCTTCGTAAAACATACTTCCAGCCTTCTTAACACGTTCCTCTTTGTTATTCTTGCGATCTTGGCGATATTTGTGACCCTTACGTAACAGCTTCGAGCGCTTCCCGCCCCGAAGTATATCCTCATCTACGCTGTCATCGAGGAGCCAAGGCCCAGCGCTATCGGTGTTTTTCTCTGTTCGCTCGCCCGTCATTGTTCCAGATCCTTTCACTACTACTATACACTACGTATCTGAAATCTTTGAGCCAGAGTTTCGCTTTGTTTACTGTTGTATCCTATCTCATCCACGGCAATTTGGCGAACCCAAAACTGCAATATTCACTATAAATTCACAATTAGTCTTGGATGTCGATGGATGTCGGATTTACTTGGATGTGTACGTGGTCTTCTGGTTCGGGTAAATATTTGATTACCTGGCTTTGTATCTCAGGCAACGGCCGCATTGAAGCTATCGGTGTTTTTCTATGAATTACTTTCTGGCCTGCCGCTACCGCTACATTCTTGATGTGTATTATCGCTACATGTAGGTTTGGGAAACCGTCGGGTTGAATTTCGACACGATAATCCGTGACTTTGCCATATAAACAATACGTGCAGACTTTTGTTACGACGCCATCCACCGGGCTTAAAACCTCCGCATTCGGCTTCAAGACTATGTCCATGGCCGATGTGGCCGAGCTTCCACGCGCCCGAGTGTTCATCACAAAAAGTACCGGTACCAGGGAATTAATAACCGCATTGCGCACGGTTGTCGTGCTTTCGTTATCGAAGAACTTAATTGCGGGATTAATCACTTCCGCGTCTTGGCGTTCCGCCTCATGAAACCCAACGGCAATAACATCGCCGATTTTAGCAGGCAGCGATAGGCTAAGGCCGGTATCGGCAACACTGGCAAAGCGCTCGTATATCCTTTGATTCTCATGCGCCGCCAGTTCGGACGCACTCGCGTTTTTACTATGATGTGATATCCACGGTATACTAAATTCACTAACCGCATAACAGGTAAGACCGATCGAGAACAGGAAGAGTATGACAAGGGCTGCGTGTTTCATTCTTAAAAGCCGTAGTGTTCGCTGTTGCTCGCGTTTTTCTCTGATCCGTTGAGCTGCAGTTGCTTCCGCCGAGGATATGCCGGGGCTTAGACCTTTTAATTCGAAATCTTTACCATGTGTCGATTCATGCTCGTTAGTTAACTGTTCCATGCACCGTCCCACGTTTGCTCTTACTTGCTTTACTCAGTAATTCTTCCGCATGTTTAAGGGAAACATCCGACTCAGCGTTTCCGCTTAAGAGCCGCGCCATTTCATCGATGCGGTCGCGATCGAGAAGCTCACCGATTTCGGTAACCGTACGGCTGCCTTTCTCGCTTTTTACGACATTAAAGTGCCGGTCCGCATAGCTTGCGATTTGAGGCAGGTGAGTTACGGCGATGACTTGATGTTTGCGCGCGAGCACAGCCATCTTCTGTCCGACGGCCATTGCCGTTTTTCCGCCGATCCCGACATCAACCTCATCGAATATCAGCGTTGATACCTCATCCGCATCGGCTAATACGATTTTTAGCGCCAGCATTATGCGGGAGATTTCCCCACCGGATGCGATCTTAATAAGCGGTTTAACAGGCTCGCCTTTGTTAGCCGAAACCATGAATTCTATCTTATCGATTCCGGTACTGTAGAGGCGGTACCACCCGCCATCGACAAGCAAGCCCTCGCTGTCCTGTTCCCTGATACATAATACCTCAAATTGCGCATTTGGCATATTCAATTCAGCAAGTTCTCTCTTAACTTCAGCCGAGAACGCTTTAGCGAATTGCTTCCTCGCATTACTCTGGCAAAATGCGATACGTGCAAGTTCTTTTTCTTTTTGGGATATTTCGGCCTGCAGTGCTTCTTTGCGCTCTTCCGATGTATCGCAGAGCGCCATTTCAGCCGCCGCTTGGTCCCTATAACGCAGAATATCTTCAATCGTCGCGCCGTATTTGCGTTTTAACAGCGATAGAAGCGCCAAGCAGTCCTCGACTTCCTGCAACCGGCCCGGTGGAAAATCAAGAGTGGTGCCGTAGTCTCGTAAACCCGCCACGCAGTCTTCAACTTCGATCAATAAACTATCCAGGCGCCCGGTTATTTCATCGAGCGGTGTATCGATTCCCGAGACATGTTTTAGTTCTGCGGCTGCCTGCGCTATCAGTTCGGTTGCGGACATGCTTTCGCCGGACTCATCGAGCGTAACGGCCGCACCGGCGACTGCCGTGTAAAGCTTCTCGGCGTTGCGCAGTATATCGCGTTCGTGCGTAAGCTCTTCATCCTCGTTCGGCGAAAGATCGGCGCTATCGATCTCACCAATCTGAAACTGTAGCAAGTCTTTTTTGCCGAGCAGCTCTCGCTCGGCGCCTTTCAGGTGCGCAAGACCATCTTTGAGCTGCTTGAACCGCTTGCTTTGATCTATAAATGCTTCTCTGAGCTGCAAAAGTTCGGCGCCGCCGTATTTATCGAGAAAATCAATGTGAGAGGATATTTTGAAAAGCGATTGATGCTCGTGCTGCCCGTGCAGGTCGATCAGGCGTTTCCCGATCTCCTGAACCTTTGCCAGCGTGACCATGCGGTCGTTAATGTAGCACTTGTTCTTGCCATCTGCGGAAATAATTCTGCGGATAATAATGTGCTCGTCTTCATCATCAAAGAGGTCGGCTACGGTCTCGTCTTCGCGCATTTTCTTAGGTACCGAGAATACGCCCTCGACTTCGGCCTTGGTGCAGTCCCGGCGAATGAGCGAGGTGCCGGCGCGTCCGCCGAGCAGTAGATTTACCGCCCCAACGACAACCGTCTTGCCGGCTCCGGTTTCGCCGGTCAAAACGTTTAAGCCGTCGCCAAAGACGGCTTTTGCTTTATCTATAAGCGCCAGATTGCTAATATACAGCTCTTGCAGCATCCCGTTCACCTAACGCAGCCATGTGTCCCACACGCGAAGTTTGTCTTTGAAAAGCGTGTAGAAGCTTCTCTCTTTAAGCCGTGCTAAAATTGCCTTTTGCGGAGCCTTGGCAATGGTAATTTCATCGATTATCGAATTAAAAACAGCAAACCCATCGACACCGACCTGTACCTCTACTTTTTTACCCAGCTCAATGCGTATCGTATCGGTGCTTCCTAAAACAAGCGTCCTGCCGAAAAGCGAGTGCGGGTTTATCGGTGCAAGCAGTATCAATTCCTGGCCCGGCGATACAATCGGTCCACCGGCGGAAAACGAAAATGCGGTCGAGCCTGTCGGTGTTGCAAATATGAGGCCGTCCGAGGTATACCTGCTGAAGAATTCTTCGTTAATGTATGTATCAATTTCGATCATGTGCTGGAAGCGGCCCCGTTCGATTGCGAGCTCATTGAGAGCGAGATATTCTAGCTGGTAATCGCCCGCCTTCAGCACACATTGAAGCATCATCCGTTCATCAAGCATGAAATCACCTGCAATGATGCGCTCCATCGCCGGGTACATCTCATTAAGTTCGACCTCAGATAAAAAGCCGACACGACCAAGATTGACGCCGATTACGGGGACTGCGGCGCCCCGAAGCAGGCGTACGCCTCGAAGAATCGTGCCGTCTCCACCGAGACAGACCACGATGTCGCTCTGTCGAAAAGCGCTCTCATCGACTCCCAAATCGGAGCGATCGAGCTTTATCGCGTCTTCGTCTTTCATAATGACGCGCACGCTTCGCTCGCCCAGCCACTGCGCCAACTCAAGCGCCACAACGGGTACATTAGGCTTCTCGATATTCGGAACGACCGCTATTGTTCGAACCGCTTTATTTGTCGAATTTTCCATATAGACCCAATCTGGCAAGTTACAACGTTTCTATTATACGGCAACTCATCACTTTTAATATACCCCGACCGTCACGCGAAACCATGGCGATATATTATAAGCGAATCGTGCCGTGCTTGGTATTTACGGTGCCGCATGTAACGCGGCATGCGCTTCGTCTACAACCCCGGAAATGGTCTCGGCTTTTTCTGATTCCGGGATGCCCTCCCCGGTGCCGCTCAGGTAAACCAAAAATTCTATATTTCCCTCCGGTCCTTTGACTGGTGAATACGTTAATCCTTTAACCACCAAGCTGTGTTTCGTGTAGTAATCCCATAGCTCGGCAAGCACATCTTTGTGGATATCCGGGTCTCGTACAACACCCTTTTTACCCACACGCTCACGCCCCGCCTCGAATTGCGGCTTTATCAAGGCGATAATTTCGCCTTCCGGTCGCAGCAGCTGCAAAACATTATCGAAGATCTTTTCATGGGAGATAAACGATACGTCAATAGTAATGATATCTGCAAGATAGGGTACATTTTCAGGGGTAACATGGCGTATATTCGTGCGCTCCATAACCGTAACGCGCGGGTCTTGCCGGAGCGACCAGGCAAGTTGCCCGTAGCCGACGTCGATTGCGGTGACCGCTTTGGTGCCGTGCCGTAACAAGCAATCGGTAAAACCGCCGGTAGAAGCACCGATGTCTATTGCGTGCTTTCCTTCGGTGGGAATATTAAACGAATGGAGAGCTTTCTCAAGTTTTAAGCCGCCTCGGGAGACATACGATGCAGCTTCGACAACATTGATGTGGCTGTGGTCGTCGACAAGGCTGGCGGGTTTTGTGATCGGCTTGCCATCCGCAAATACTTTACCCTCGCTTATCAGACGTTGTGCCTGCTCACGGCTGCTCGCTATACCGACTTCCACGAGGTATACATCGGCTCGTTTCCGTGTCATGTTATCGTTCGACCACAGACGCTTTTTTGCCCGGTGTACGTTTTTCGACAAGGCTTGGACGCGTTTTCGGTGGCCTGATGTCATCGAGCTTACGGTTAACACTGTAGGCGATGCCGTTAGAATCAAGGCCGACTTCTGCCAGGAGGCGTTTAATCGACCCGTGCGATATAAACCTATCGGGCAGACCAAGTCTTAGGACGGGTGTGCTCTCGCCCTGCTCGGCAGCAGCTTCAAGCACGGCAGACCCAAAACCGCCCATGAGTGAATTTTCCTCAACGGTTACAATAAGATAGTGGTTTTTCAGAGCCCACCGCAGTATCTCGGCGTCAAGCGGTTTAATATAGCGCATATTTACAACCGATGCTGAGATGCCGCGCTCTTCGAGCAGCTGGGCTGCGTCGAGCGATGATTGTACCATACGGCCTACGGCCAGCAGACAGACATCGGAACCCTTAACCAGTATTTCTGCTTGTCCTTCCGGGATGACCCGGTACTCACCGGACATATCAACGCCAAGCCCCTTGTCTCTCGGGTAGCGGATAGCGACCGGCTTTTTCATTGCAAGCGCGGTATGAAGCATGTGACGCAGCTCGTCTTCATCCTTCGGCGCCATCACGACCAGGCCTGGAATGCTACGTAGGTATGACAAATCAAAGGCACCGTGATGCGTCGGCCCATCTTCGCCAACGATACCGGCGCGGTCGATTGCGAAGACGACGGGTAAATCTTGCAGCACAACGTCTTGTATGATCTGATCAAACGCGCGCTGTAGGAACGTCGAATATATCGCAACTACCGGGCGATAGCCCTCAATCGCAAGGCCGGCGGCAAACGTAACCGCGTGCTGCTCGGCGATTCCCACATCATAAAAGCGCTCGGGGAATTCACTTGCAAATCCGTTGAGCCCGGTACCGCTCGACATTGCTGCTGTAATTGCTATTATCTTGTCGTTTTCCTTCGCAAGATCGACAAGGGTTCTGCCAAAAATCTCGGTATAGGTCGGAAGGGCACTCGATGCTTTCACTTCACCGGTATGCCGTACAAATGGCGCGATTCCGTGCCATTTTTCCGGGCGTTCAACCGCGGGCGCATACCCGAGACCTTTCTTGGTTACCACATGAAGCAAGACCGGGCCATCGACCTGTTTGGCAATCGTAAGGTTTTGCTCCAGCTCACGTATATCATGGCCATCGATTGGGCCCATATAAGTAAAACCGAGCTCTTCGAATAACATACCCGGCACAAGCAACGCTTTTACGCTTTCTTTTACGTGCATTCCTATGTCATACACCAGCTCGCCGATAGCGGGCAGTTTCTTAATTCTCTGTTCGATCTCTTTACGCAGCTTGGCGTGCCCTGGGTCGAGCCTGACCTGCGCGAGATAGGTCGACATAGCACCGACGTTAGGCGATATCGACATTTCGTTGTCATTGAGAACAACTATAAGGCGGGTGTTTAGATGCCCTGCCTGGTTAAGCGCTTCGTACGCAATCCCTCCGGTTAGCGAGCCGTCACCTATAACCGCGACGATATGCTCGTCGCCGCCCCGTATATTCCTCGCCTCCGCCATGCCGAGGGCAACGCTAATCGAGTTGCTGGCATGACCGGCATCGAAGAAATCATGCTCGCTTTCGCTCTTCTTTGGAAATCCCGCAAGGCCGCCATATTGCCTGAGCGTTGAGAGCGCCTCGTTCCTACCGGTTAAGATTTTATGGGTATATGCTTGATGGCCGACATCCCAGATTATCTTGTCCTTTGGGCTGTCCAGCAAGCGGTGGAGCGCTAGCGTAAGCTCGACCACACCGAGACTTGAAGCCAGATGCCCACCGGTTTCCGCTACGGTCTCGACCAGGCGGTTACGCAGTTCACCGGCCAGCTCGGCCAGCTCGCCATAGGATAACTGCTTTATATCGTTAGGACTTTTAACAGTATTTAATAACTTATACTCCATAGCGCTTACTTCCTTTGTTGCCTGCTGTTATAACCAATGTTACTCTGCTTCTCATCCCAAATACCAATGTTGCGATTTATCGCACACTTTTTCCATTCTACACGTTTCTAAAAAATTTATTAACAAACTTATGCGACTCAACCTTCCGCGGCTAAAACTGCCGCTCGCACACAAAATCGGCAAGATCCGCCAAGACGGACGTATCGCCGGATAGACCTTCAAGCGCCTTCTTTGCGCTGTTCACTGTCTCATTTGCCATCTCCCGTGCGACCTCTAGGCCGTAAATCTCGGGGAACGTCGCTTTCTCTTTGCGCTCGTCGCTCCCTACCGACTTACCCAAAACGGCTGTGTCCCCAACCACATCCAAAATGTCATCGGTTATCTGAAACGCCAAACCAAGATTACGAGCATAACGCGTCAGACTCTCAAGCTCAGCCTCGTTTGCCCCTCCAAGAATACCTCCGCAACGCACCGAAGCGGTAATAAGCTCACCGGTCTTCTTCTCGTGGATATAGCTGAGCGTATCGGTATCGATCGCCGCTCCTTCGGAGATTATATCGACGACCTGACCGCCGACCATGCCGGCCGCGCCGGCAGCCGAAGCCAGCTCACGAATTACACGCACGATTCTTTCTGCGGTATCGGCCCGTTGCGAACTACTGATAAGATTGAACGCCTCAGTGTTCAAAGCGTCTCCCGCCAGAATCGCCATATTCTCGCCGTACACTTTATGACATGTTGGTTTACTACGGCGCAAATCATCATTATCGAGAGCGGGTAAATCGTCGTGGATGAGTGAATAGGTGTGGATATATTCGAGCGCGCACGCTGTCGGCAATACATCCTCGGCCGCTAAGCCGAAAATACGAGCGCTCTCAATTACGAGAATACCCCGGAAGCGTTTTCCTCCTGAAAAAAGGCTGTAGCTCATCGGCTCAGACAATTGCGGTGGATAATTGGTGCCTGAAAAGTAGCGCTCAAGGCCGCCTTCAACGATTCTCCGGGTTTTTTCAGGATACCTACTCGGCACCTACATCGTCCCCTGATGCCTCATCATATTCCTGGGGAAGCCATGCGGTATAGTCGATTTGCTGGTTGCAGACAGATGCAAGACGGACGCTTTCCTCGAGCAGATCGAGTGAATCCTCAAGGCTTACGTCTTTTCTTCGCACTTGTTCTGCAATCTCTTCGAGGCGATTGAGTGCTTGATCAAACGATGCTGTTTCCAACCTTTACCACCTACTTATACTTCAACTATTGGCTCTGTTCTAATAGTAGTCGTGAGCTGTTTGCTACACTTCTTTCTCATGCCCAGCCTCTTTAAGCTCTGTAGCTATGCGACCGAGAATCCCGTTAACGAACTTGCTTGATTCTTCCATGCCATAGGTTTTTGCGAGTTCAACGGCTTCATTTATGGATACGCTAAACGGTATATCCTTTTTATACAGCAGCTCGAATAGGCCGATACGCATAATATTCCGGTCAACCAGCGGCATGCGCTCAAGTGCCCAATTATCCGTATGCTCGCTAATGAGCTTATCAATCCGTTCTTTGTGCACTTCAACGCCCTCGACAAGCTCCATAGTAAATTCACTCGGCTCTTCGCCTCGTGCGAGGCGCCTGTTTCGCACAATCTCGTCTATTGGGCGGCCGGTTATCTCATTTTCATATAGAATTTCAAGCGCGTCTTTCCGCGCTTTTCTGCGTTCCGACATCATCGGTTATTCGTTCAACACCCATCTAGAAATGAAGTTCGTGTATACTTCCCCTTTCTTAAAGAAGGCGTTATCAAGTACCTTCAAATGAAAGGGAATCGTCGTTGCCGGACCCATAATTACAAACTCTTCCAAAGCCCTTCTGCCCCTATTGATAGCTTCATCTCTATCTTTCCCTAATACAATCAATTTTGCGAGCAACGAGTCATAATAGTTAGGCACATCATAGCCTGTATAGAGGTGGCTGTCGACCCTGACACCGGGCCCGCCTGGGGGATTGAACAGTTCGACTTTACCGCCTGCGGGCATAAAATCCCGCGACGGATCTTCGGCATTGATTCTAAACTCAATCGCGTGCCCGAGCCGCTTTACATCATCTTGTGTAATATCAAGCTTTTCTCCGGCAGCGATACGGATTTGCTCTTTGATAATATCGATGCCGGTGACCATCTCGGTCACCGGGTGCTCAACCTGTACCCTGGTGTTCATTTCCATAAAGTAGTAGCGCCCGTCCGGCTCGACCAGAAATTCTATCGTTCCCGCATTGACGTAGCCGACCGATTTCGCGGCACGAACCGCAACCTCGCCCATTTCTTTACGCGTTTCTTCGCTTATTGACGGAGACGGCGATTCCTCTATGAGCTTCTGATGACGGCGCTGGATCGAGCAATCGCGGTCGCCCAGATGGATTACGTTGCCGTGCGCGTCGGCCAAAATCTGAAACTCGACGTGACGCGGTTCCTGTACGTATTTTTCCATGTATACATCGTCGTTTCCGAAAGCCGCTTTGGCTTCCGATTGTGCCATCTGCAAGAACTTTATGAGTTCTTTCTTGTTTTGCGCGATACGCATACCGCGCCCTCCGCCGCCGGCAGACGCCTTAATGATGACCGGATAACCGATTTCCTCGGCCGCCGCAAGCGCTTCTTTATGATCGGTTACCGAGCCGCTTGTGCCCGGCGTAACCGGCACATTTGCCGCCGTCATTCTGCGACGCGCCTCCGATTTATGGCCCATCGATTCAATCGCCTCGGCCGGAGGGCCGATGAACGTGATGTGGCACGATTTGCAGATATCGGCAAACTGCGGGTTTTCCGCTAAAAAGCCGTAGCCGGGATGAATGGCTTCAGCGCCGGTTACTTCCGCCGCGCTGATAATATTTGGGATATTTAGATAGCTGCGGTTGCTTTGCGCAGGACCGACGCATACCGCTTCATCGGCAAGTTTCGTATGCAGCGCTTCCGCATCAGCCTCCGAATATATCGCAACGGTCGCTATGTCGAGCTCTTTGCATGCCCTGATTACGCGAACCGCAATTTCGCCTCTGTTGGCTATCAAGACCTTCTTAAACAATGCGTTTCTCCTATAAAAGCTTGGATAACTGCTTATGCTGCCGGTTCGTATACAAACAAGAGCTGTCCGTATTCTACCGGATGACCGTTTTCGACGCAGATCTCACGAATAACGCCGCCTTCTTCGGCAGCAATTTCATTCATGAGCTTCATAGCCTCGACGATGCAGAGCGTCTGACCTTCGCTCACCTCATCGCCGACCTGAACAAACGGATCTGCATCCGGTGACGTCGAGCGATAGAACGTTCCGACCATCGGTGCGGTGACTTTCTTCCAGTGGGAAGGATAATTATCTTTTGGCGCGGCTTCAGCCTGCGTAGCTCCACCATTACCGGTAACCATTGCCGTTGACTCCGCTGCAAGAACGCCGCCTTTGCGAACGGATATCTTAACGCCCTCTTCCTCAACGGTTACTTCTGAAACACCGCTTTCTTCAACGAGCTTTATCAGCTCTCTAACTTGGTTCACATCCATATATCCGTCCTCCTTGACGGCCCGAATTTCTTCACTCATCATAAATACGGCTTTCTCTGCGCCTTCAATGTGGGCCTCCAAGTACTTGCGAGCTTCGTTCGGGAACAGCGCATATGTCAACACGTCTTCTTCGTTTCTTGCGAGATCGCCGATTTGTTTTGCGTAATCTTCGAACGTTTCAGTAATTAGATCGGCAGGCCTGCATGTAAGCGGCTTGTCACCGCCGAGTATTTTCGTCTGAATTTCCTTATCAATCGCGCCGGGAGCACGCCCGTAGAGACCTTTCACGTACTGCTTCATTTCATCGGGAATAATCGCCCAGCGCTTGCCTGTTAGAACGTTGAGCACGGCCTGGGTGCCGACAATCTGGCTCATCGGTGTGACCAGCGGCGGATAACCAACCTCGGCGCGCACACGCGGGATCTCCTCCAGCACTTCATTAAGACGGTCGAGCGCCTTCTGCTGCTCGAGCTGGCTGTGAAGGTTGGATATCATTCCTCCCGGTACCTGATGCGAAAAGACCCTCATATGGGTCAGGCTGGTAACGCCTCGCTGGAAGCCCCGCTCGGCGCGGACTTTCTCCCAATACTCGGCGATCTCATAGAGATCTTCCAGTTCAAATCCGGTATCGTACGGCGTCTCTTTAAGCGCCGCCACGATCATCTCGACCGCAGGTTGCGAATTACCGAATGCCAGTGGAACGGTCGCCGTATCGATGATATCAACACCCGCCTCAATCGCCTTGAGATAATTCATCGGGGCCATACCGCCGATGTAGTGGCAGTGTAGATCTATCGGCAGGTCGATCTCCTTACGGAATCGCTCGACCAGTTTAAACGTGCGATACGGGGTGAGCAAGGCCGCCATGTCCTTGATGCAAATTGAATCAACGCCCATTTCGACCATTTCAAGAGCGGTTTCCACATAGTGCTCAAGCGTGTGTACCGGGCTGATCGTATAGCAGACCGCGCCCTGAGCGTGGCCGCCCGCCTCTTTTACCGCCTCGATTGCTACTTTGACGTTCCTCGTATCGTTGAGCGCATCGAATATCCTGAAGACATGCATGCCGTTCTTTACCGAGGTGTGGACGAACCTGCGCACGATATCATCAGGGTACTGGCGGTAGCCGACAAGGTTTTGCCCGCGAAGCAGCATCTGCAACGGCGTACGCGGTGCGTGCTTCTTTATAACGCGCAACCGATCCCACGGGTTCTCATCGAGAAAACGCAGCGTGGCGTCAAATGTAGCACCGCCCCAGGTCTCGAGCGACCAATAGCCGATTTTATCGTGCTTTTCAAGGATTTTAAGCATATCATCCGTGCGCATTCGCGTCGCCCACAGCGACTGGTGCGCATCTCGTAACGTTGTATCGGTAACTTTTACTGGTCTAGCTTTCATATTTGCCTCTGCTCCTGCACTTGCTCTAAATTCTAGATTACCCCGTTTTCAAAACGGGGTAATCTTATTTATTATACTGTATTTGCGACCCTCAGTGAAGGTTTTTAATGCTTTGCTATACCCTGGTTAGGTATTCGCCGCTTCTGGTATCCACCTTAACCTTATCGCCGGTGTTGAGAAAAAGCGGCACCTGCACAATTAAGCCTGTCTCCAGCTTCGCCGGTTTTGTACCGCCGCTTGCCGTATCGCCTTTAAGTCCGGGGTCGGTTTCTATGACCTCGAGCTCGACCGCCGTCGGTAGCTCAACACCGAGCGCCTGCCCCTCATGAACTGCGATCAGGACGTTCATGTTTTCTTTGAGAAACTTCTGCTCGTACTCGAGATTCTCCGCCGGGATATTAATCTGCTCGTAGCTCTCCGTATCCATAAACACATAATCGCTACCGTCACTGTAGAGATACTGCATCGGACGCTTGTTAACGATAGCTTGCTCGAATTTCTCACCTGCTCGAAACGTCCTGTCGATAACGGCGCCTGTTTTGAAGTTCTTCAATTTCGTACGCACGAAAGCCCCACCCTTACCGGGTTTCACGTGCTGAAAATCGATAATCTGAAAGAGTGTTCCTTCCATATCCAGCGTAATGCCGTTCTTGAATTGTGCTGTCGTAATACTCATGTACTTTTAACCTCCGCTTAAAACTAAATATTATAAAACCGGGCTAAAGCGCCCGTTAAGTTAGGCTGCGTCGCCTATATTCTCGTGCATACTGAAACGCCGCTTTACTCTTGCATTGCTGCAAAACGGCGTCATAAGACACGCTTATATACATATTCTACAGTTCCAAGAGGTCTTTCGTCGAGTGGGATAATATTTTGCATCCGATTTCGGACACAATAACGAGGTCTTCAACGCGAACGCCGCCGAACCCGTTGATGTAAATCCCGGGCTCAATCGTGGTCACCATGTTGTTTTTTAAGACCATTTCGCTGTTTGGCGCCAGTGTCGGTATCTCATGAACTTCCAGACCGACGCCGTGGCCGAGACCGTGAACGAAGTTCTCTCCAAACCCTGCTTGGCTTATAATATTTCGAGCGACGGCGTCGATATCTTTGCATGCCATACCCGGGGATACCATATTAAGCGCCACGACTTGCGCCTCAAGCACTTTTGCATAGACTTCTTTTTGTCGCTCGCTCGCCTTACCGACAACCACCGTTCGCGACATATCTGAATGGTAGCCGTCCACGACCGCTCCGAAATCAAGCTTAACGAAGTCGCCCGGCTCTATTTTCTTATGCGTCGGCGTTGCATGCGGCACTGCCGAATGAACCCCCGATGCAACGATGGTTTCAAAACTCGACCGCTCAGCACCTATGCGCCGCATAAAGAAATCGAGCTCAATGGCAACCGCCATTTCGGTAACGCCCGGTTTTATGTATTCGAGAATATGATCGAACGCTCGATCACCGATCCGGGCTGCCTCCGCTATCTTTTGCAGCTCGTATTCGTCCTTTACCTCACGAATCGGCTCGACAAGGCCCGATATACCGATAAGCTCGATGCCCTCGATCTTATCGAAATCCTTTTTCAGGCGCTCGTGCTGGCGAACGGTTACATGCCCGGACTCAAACGATATTGCGGTGGCGTCTAGCTCTTGGACGACCTCGGCCAGGTGTTTGTATCCTGCTTCTGTCCAGGCAACCATTTTATCTGCAACGGCATTTTCTTCGGCTTCGGCTAGATACCTTTTATCGATTACAAGCACGCTCGTACCGGCGTCAACTATGAGGCATATACGTGCCCCCGTATACCCGCCGTTCGAACCGCACAGGTAGAAAATATTGTGCGGCTCGGTTATCAGAGCCGCATCGATGTTCCCCGCACCCATCCTGGCACGCAATTGTCTCAATCGATTATCATAATCGGGCTGCACGTTTTAGTTCTCCTACTGATTTCAACTTACTAACTCCGCATATACGAAAACGCTTAGTGTTAATATTTGCCCCGTCAATGCGTAGTGTTGACCTTTGCTTCTCCAACGCTTCCCAAGCTTCAACGCTATTATGCTCTGTGCCGGATTGCCACCGGGTCTCTACTTACTCTTGATTAACTCGGCGGCCGCCCGCATAGCGAGCACGTAGCTGTGCGAACCAAATCCGGCGATCTGACCGGTCGTTACCGATGCGATCACCGATTTATGCCGGAACTCTTCGCGCGTATAGATATTAGAGATGTGAACCTCAATTATGGGAACTCTAAGCGTTGCGAGAGCGTCGCGTACGGCAATACTATAATGTGTAAATGCTGCGGGATTGATGATGATGCAATCAAATTTACCTACTACCGCTGCCTGTATTGTATCGACAATATTTCCCTCATGGTTCGACTGGTAGAACTCGACATCCAACCCGTGCTGGTCGGCTTCCGCCTTGATCATTGCATTAATCTCATCAAGCGTGACGGTGCCGTACACCTCGACCTCACGCCTGCCAAGCAGATTTAAATTCGGGCCGTGTATTACAAGTATCTTCGCCATCGCCACCCCTTTATCTCTTTTCCAAGAACTCGCGCAGCGCCACGAGCACTACATCATCATCTATCTTCCTCAATACGGGGTTTCCAATCCCGTCGAGTAACACAAACACCAGCCCGCCCTTCTCCCGCTTCTTGTCCCGCTTCATCACCGAGTGAAGGTCTTCCGCGGTTACACCGGTAACCGCAGTTGGCAAATTATATGATTCTACCAGGCTCTCTTGTATTGATACATCATCTTCGCCCAGCATGTCTAAGCGCTGACCAAGACGCGCCGCAAACACCATGCCGACGGCAACCGCCTCGCCGTGTGAAAAACCGTACCCGGTCGTTGCTTCGATCGCATGCGCGAGCGTGTGCCCGTAGTTCAGATAGGCCCGCACGCCCCGATCGCGCTCATCGGTTTCGACTATCCGGGCTTTAATCGAACAGCAAGTGCTCACAATATCCGCAAGAACATCGTTATTCCGCGCGGTAATCTCATTTCCGCGCTCGCTTAGCATTGTAAGCAAGGGGTCGCCCGTGATGCAGGCATACTTAATAACCTCTGCCATGCCGCTCGCAAAATCGCGTTGTGTAAGTGAGGCCAGCGTCGATACATCGATATATACAAACGAGGGCTGGTAAAACGCCCCGATCATATTCTTACCCATGGAATGGTTAACGGCAACTTTACCGCCCACGCTACTGTCTACCTGGGCGAGGAGCGTAGTCGGTACCTGTATGAACGGCACCCCGCGCTGGTATGTCGCCGCAATGAAACCCGCAAGATCACCGATAACCCCGCCGCCAAGCGCGATTATTACATCGTTGCGCTCGAATCCCTCTTCAATAAGCTCGCCGTAAATACGGTTGGCGATTTCGAGCGATTTGGCCTCTTCGCCATCACGCACCAGCATGATCTCGTGCGTAATATCCTCAACCGTGAGCGACTCGCTTAACTGCTCACCATAAAAATCCCACACGGTTGCATTGGTGATTACGGCGGCTTTAACGCCGGAGAAGCGCTCCTCGAATCGCTCAACGAAACCGTGTAACGAGCGCTCACCTATATATATGGGATAGCTGCGATCCCCGAGGGAGACCTCCACAACATGTCGTATCATAGCTCTATCTCTTTACCGTGCAATTCCTCGATAATTTCCTCAACTATAGCTGCTTCACTTTTTCCGGCCGTGTCGATAACGATGTCGGCTAATTCCATATATAATGGCTCGCGCGCCTCAAGCAGTCGCTCGATTTCAGCAAGCGGGTCTTCTGCATCCAGAAGCGGACGCTGATGCCCTGTTCTGCCCACGCGCGCAAATACTTCATCCGCCGTGATTTTCAGGTATATCACAACGGCATGGTCTTTGAGCAACGCCCTGTTCTCATCTTTCAGAACCACACCGCCGCCGCACGACAAAACGATGTCGTCCTCGAACAGCGCGTTCTCGAGCGCGTGCGTTTCAATACGTCGAAACGCCTCTTCACCGCTCTCCATAAATATCTGCGACACAGTGGCGCCCGATATTCTTTCAATTAAGACATCCGTATCAACGTATGCGTATCCGAGCCGATTTGCGAGGACCGGCCCGGTGGTGCTCTTTCCCGAGCCCATAAATCCGATTAATGCTAGCCGTGCCAACCTTGTAACCTCTCAATATAGTGCTTGAAAGCAGCCTTTATATCATCAAAGGCATCGTTGCCGAATTTTTCTAGGAGTGCCGCAGCAAACTCAACCGCGACAACCGCCTCGGCGACAATGGCCGCCGCCGGAACAGCGCATACGTCGGAGCGTTCCTTTACCGCTTCAACCGGCTGTTTAGTAGCGATATCGATCGATCGAAGCGGCTGCATCAGGGTCGGAATCGGCTTCATGGCCGCCCGAATAACCACGGGCTCACCGTTTGTCATCCCGCCCTCAAGGCCGCCCGCACGATTCGTTTCGCGATAGTAACCCCGGCTCTCATTGTAAAATATCTCATCGTGGGCTTCCGAACCCGGCTTAAACGCCAACCCGAACCCCTCGCCGATTTCGACGCCTTTCATTGCCTGGATAGACATGACCGCCCTGGCGATCTTCCCATCAAGGCGGTCTTCCCACGTCGCATACCCGCCAAGTCCGGGTGGACATCCGTAAACGAGCACTTCAAACGTGCCCCCGAGCGTATCTTTTCTCTCAACGGCCTCATCGATGATCGCCATCATGCTGGCCTCGGCGTTATGGTCGAGCGTGCGAACCGGCGATGCGTCGATCGCCTCAGTATCTCCCGGCTTCGCTACGAATTCGGTATCCGCAACAACGCCGCCGATTGCCGTTACCTGGCTTACTACCTGTATCCCAAATTCTTTAAGAAGAACCTTCGCCAGCGCACCGGCGGTAACACGCGCCGCGGTCTCCCGCGCGCTTGTGCGCTCGAGGATATTTCGAACGTCATCCTGATCGGTTTTCAATACACCGCTCAAATCGGCATGACCCGGGCGCGGCTGGGTTACTTTTTCCACTTCACCCTCGGCCTCTTCTACCGACATTCTCCCGGTCCAATTCTGCCAATCACGATTTTCGATCATAACCGCCACCGGCGATCCGATCGTTTTGCCGAAACGCACGCCGCTTAGTATCTCTGCGGTGTCCTTTTCTATTTTCATGCGCCCGCCTCTGCCGTAGCCGAGCTGCCTACGTGCTAGCTCACGATTAACATCTTCAACATGTACCGTAAGCCCTGCAGGCATACCCGCAACTACCGCTATAAGCGCGCGACCATGTGATTCTCCTGCGGTTATATACCGTAACATTAACTCACCACTCCGCACTTCATAATATTTATAAAGTACCATACAGGCTTGTTTTTCGCGAATAGCCCGAGCTGCGAACGCCGGCTAAATAGTCCCGATAAGGACAAAGGCGCCTTATAAAAGGCGCCCGCTTTTACTACTAGATTAGCACTTTACAACCTTTTGCTTTGGCAAAAGTCTACTTAAGGATCTCTTCTCCCAGCTGCAGACTCAGCCTGTCGTCGCCAAAGAGCAATGTAACACTCGTATCGGCAACGTCGGTAACCTTATATGGGGATGTGCCAATTTGGTCACCGGCCTTAACCTCATATTGCGTCCCCAGATACACGACGTTCGCATAACGCGTACCGCCATGTTCCGTGATACTCTCGAGCGAGAGCACGTGAACCGTTTGCGGCACATCACCGTATACATTGCTGCCTGTTGATGTAGCGGCTCCACTACCGATTGCCGTACCGGTGTTCTCCGGAATGGGCGTAAACGGGTCGCGGTATTCGCCTACATCAATATCTTTTTGGGCGGTGCTGGTTTCAGCTGCGGCCGTATCGGTGGTTGTCACTGCCGTCTGTGTGCTCTGCTGCGATACCTGGGGTGCGGGCGCTTGTGCAACCGGCAAGGCCGTCGTTTGCTGAGGTTTCGGAAACGCGAACGTCGATACCACAACAATCACCAACAGCACGACCACCAGGATTAGTCCGGCCGCAAGCCCTTTACCTTTCGGACTTGCCAGCAACTCTTTAAATTGTTCTTTCGATGCATCCATCTTAAAATCCATCATTATCACCTGGTTAGTTGGTAACACCCGTTGCCGGCGGCGTACTGGCCTGGACATCAGAACCTGTTCCCGCTTGCCCCGGAGTGGTTGTGACCATTGCTGATGCGCTTTGCGCCGGCGGAGTAGCCGTTGAGCTGTCCGCCACTGACATTGTAAACGCCTGGACTTGCAACATTACATCTAGATTCGGATACTTGGTCGCATCGGTTTGCAACTGGATCGTATTTACCTTCATCGCCCGCGTTGCTTGCTCGATGCGGTGTAAGAAGTCTATGGTCGATGTATAGCTGCCGTTTAAAGCTAAGGCGACCTGCATTGTACTATACTCCCCGACTGAAACCGGCGGAGTTGGGTTAAGCGAAACGAGCTCGACGCCTGAGTCGTTCGCGATTCCCTGTAAATCAAGCACGAACGCCGGTAGTTCGGGCGTCGGCGGCATCGCCGTCGATATCTTTACCAGCTCAGCTTCCGCGCTTATCGCCTCATTCTTGATGCCGCTCAGCATAACCAACTGGCTTTTCGCCAGATCGATATTCTTCTCCGCCGCCACTCTTTGTTGCTCTAGATCGGCGAGCTGCACGTTTTGCGGGCTCCATGCCAGCAGGTAGAACCCTACGAGCATGAGCGCGAATGCTGCGGCCAAAACCATCATTTGCTGCTTCGTCGTAAATTTATCCATGCTTATCACTGTCCTGATCCGGTGGGCGGGTTAGGGCGCGCCGATGTTTGTGCTGTTGTCTGCGCTGCATCCTTTTTAAATGTCATCGTATTTGTAAATGTAATCCTGTTCTTATCCTTCTGCTTGCTGGACGACGTCAGCCATACCTCCGGTTGCGGCGTGATGTCAGCCAAACTGGTCAGCCACCTCGCAACGGGTTTATGACCGTCATCGGGCGAATCAAGCGTATCGGGAATCTCACCGGTAAACGTCACGCTTGCGGCATTACCGTTTAGCGATGTCAGGGTTATATCGTTCGGTGTTACAACCATGAGTTCTTCCAAAAACTTAGACCACTCGATTTTGTCGGCCAGCGCAGCCTGAGCGATCTGCTGTTTCTGCCTGATGAACTGCAGCCGTCCTTCGTATGCCCGCAGGCTTTGCGCGGCTGTGTTCATCCGCGACGCCTGGTCGTTAAGCATTGCAACCTGGTCTTGAACGGTATCGATTTGCCAGGAATAAAATGAGTAGACCGCCCCCAGCACACACGCGACTGCAATAATTGCAAGTGCTGCCAGAGCGAGATATTTTTCTTCCTTTTGCTTGGCCTTTATTTCCCTTGGTAGCAGGTTAATCGCAATATTCATCATTACTGCATCCCCCGCATTCCCAAACCAATACAGATGGCCATCGATAACTCGTCTTCCTTCACGTTTGCTATCCGCGTGCGTCGCTTAATCTGGACGCTTTTTAGCGGCTGTGCGAGTTCGACTTCCATCATCAGACTGGCCTTTAGCTGCTCAATAAAGTTGTTGAGCCTTACTCCGCCACCAGAGACAATTACTTTCTCTATTCGTCTTACGTTCGTTGATTGTGCAATATAGTAATCAAGCGAACGGCGAATCTCTGCGACAAATCGCTCCATCTCCAACTCGAGTATCCCTTGGACCTTGCTATAGTATTGTCTTATCTTCGGATCATCGCTTACCGGCTGTAACATTTTGTCGCCAACCTGTGGTAATCCTACAGCCATCTTCAGCTCTTCCGCCTCGTCAACAGATACACCAAGCTGCTCGACTATCGCGTCGGTAAAGACCCGACCGCCGGTACCGCTGATACGTGTAAAACGAGGCACGCCATCCTCAACGATGATGATGTCGGTTAATGTCGAACTTATGTTTACGAGAGCGGTTGCGCCTTTATCCTCGTCCGGTTCCCGCAAAACCCGTTCCGGTTCTGCTTCCAGAACCGCACGCGCGAATGCCAGCGATGAGATATCCACAATCACCGGTTTAAGCCCGGCGCCCTTTACTGCTGCAATAGCGTTTTCAATCATGTCCTTACGCGCTGCAGCAACGAGAACATCCATCTTCCCGCTTTGCTTGTTTGCTTCGTTATCAGTCAGAATTTGAAAATCGATAATCGCCTCTTCGACCGGGATCGGGATGTAGTCGCTGATTTGATACTGAAGAGCGCTTCTCAGCTCCGACTCGCTCATGTACGGCATCTCAATAACCCTAACAACGACCTTTTGGTTGGCAACGCCGATGACGACTCGCTTTTCAGGAATTTTGTACTCTCGCCAGAAAGCGGCAAGCGCTTTAGAGACGCCTTCAATATCGACGATTTCTCCCTCATCAATAAGGCCGTCAGCGGTTTTCATCCGCGCATAATTTACAAGGAGTGGTTTGTCGTCGGTCGGCTTTAGCTGAGCAAGTCGAAACGTGCTACTGCTAATATCGAGACCGACTGGGGCAGCCCCTCTGCCCAAAGTCAATGCGCCCACAACTAACCTCCTACATAATAAGCTTCGTATATTGCTTCGTCTTTTTGGGACGGGGCCTGGCTTGTCGAAAAATACGTAATCGACAGCCGTCTTTTTTTATCATCGGTAACTTGAGAACATACTTTAGGATTAGTTCGCTATGCTAAACCGGCAAATTTGAGGTAGCCCAACCAGAGCTGAGGGCCGATAAAAATCGTTACAATTGCGCCGGCCGCGAGGAACGGGCCGAACGGCATTGAGCTTTTAGATTCTGCCTTACCTCGGGCCATTAGCGCTGTGCCCGCCAGTGTTCCCAGGAATGTCCCGATGAATATGGCAAGAACCACGTAACCGCCCAAATAGAGCCCCATAAAGGCGGCAAGTTTGATGTCTCCCCCACCCATCGCCTCGCGCTTAAACACGAGCATTCCTAGTAACGCAACGATTAAGAGCAAGCCGCCTCCGGCAACAAAACCAAACATCGCTCGCAAGACGCCTGATCCGGCGATTAAGGGCAGCGCATCAATTTGTATGGGATAGAGGAGTAAGGCAAGTGCGCTTAAGCCGATTGACGGCAGCAAGAGCTTATCGGGAAGCGTTTTTGTGTCGTAATCGATAGCCGATAGCACCGTGAGCACCGTTACAAAAAACAGTGCGCCTGCAAGCTGCGAGCTAAGCCCAAACCGGTAGTAAACAGCCGCCCAGAGAGCGCCGGTAGTCAACTCCACCAATGGGTATCGGATGCCAATACGCCCGCGGCAGTGCCTGCACGTACCGCGAAGCAGTAAATAGCTTACAATCGGGATATTATCGTACGGCGCAATAGCGCCGCCACATGCCGGACAATGCGATCCGGGAAACATAATCGATTCACTTCTGGGGATCCTATAGGCGCAGACATTTAAAAAACTACCGATAATCGACCCGACCATGAAAAACAGAATCAACAGTATGTAGACCATAATTCTTACCTCGCCACCCGGCCCATACTGAGGTGGGCGCGCGCATCTTTATCACGCGGGTTAATCTCTCGGACGTCATCCCAGTATTTCTGCGCCAGGGGAGCCATACCCTCTTTACCGTAGAGTTCGGCCATCCTCTTATATGCAAGGATAAGCTTCGGTTCGCTATCAATCGCCGTTTCATAAAAGGAAATCGCCGTTTTTGGCTGCGATTTTTCCTCTGCCAGCTGGCCTAAAATAATACAAGCATAGTAGTTCTTGCTGTTCTCTTTGTAGGCTTTTTTAAAGTTTATCTCCGCGCTTTTCTTGTCCTTGAACTGATGCAGATATAAATATCCAAGGCCGAGATAATAATCGGCATTGTGCCTGTTTAGCGAAACCGCTCGTTTCATCAAGCGTAACGCTTCCTCGGGATTGTGACGGTCCCGGAAAATCGTGGCGAGCTGGTACGCCGCATCGGCATGCCACGGGTTGTAGCCTAGGGCCTGCTCATAACCACGTTGAGCCTCCAACAGCCTGCCCTCTTCCTGCTCATGGGTAGCCGCTAAGTATAGATTTGTAGCCGCCGTGTGGCAATAGATTGCCGTCGATAAGACTGAAATAACTATAATTGCTGCGATAAGCGCTGCTACTTTTACCCATAACATGTTATTTTTCATCCGCAACCAACCCTTTGTACGCGACTTGCGCCTTCTCGAACCCCGGAGCCAGCGAAAGAACATGCTTATATTCAGCTAACGCTTTATCCCGCTGCCCCGTCATCTCATAATATCGGCCCAGGCAAAACATGGCTTGAGAATCATTAGGGTTAATGTCGAGCGCTATATCTATCTGCGCTTTTGCCTCGGTTAAACGCCCGGTTTCCAGATAAACCGCCCCCAGCATGCCGTTTGCGATATACGAATTCGGCCGCAAGTACACCGCTTGCTTAAGATATCGTTCCGCATCTTTCAGATACATGCGGTCGAAAGCTTTACCACCATAAAGATACCCTTGTCCGAGTAGTATTAAATTCTGCTGGTCATTCGGCGACCGCTGGACGCCTCTCTCGAGATACTCGATACCTTCAAGCCAGGCCACGATATTCCCTTGCTGAGCGCCGGTATCGGTAAGCATTATCCCAAGCTCTCGATACGGTTTTGTGTCGTTCTTACTATGCGCTATTGCTGTTTTGTAGTATATTCTGGCTTGCTGCAAGTCGCCGTTTTGCTCCGCCATGCGCGCCTTCCCAAGCGCCATATCGCTTAAAAACGGGTGTACGGACGCCAACATGCCAACAATGCCCATAATGCAAACAGCGATTATAGCGGGATAACGCAGATAGCCGGACGCAGGCCTTACCGCAACCGAACCGGTTGCAAACGGCGCCGCAAGCGCCCCCAAAAAAAGCCAGAGAAACGCGGCCGGCATAATGCCGGTTACATTCGTTAAGCTCTGGATAATAAAACCGACGATACCTGCAAGCAACCCCGCCTCAACGGCCGTTCCCCCGACATTCAAAAGAATACGGTCTTTGCTTTTCAGGATAACAAACGCAACTATAAAAACGAACACCAGCAGTGCTGGAAAGCCGAGCGTTACTGCCATCTGCAGAAACGCGTTGTGCACATTATCTTGATTCTGGTCGGGAACCAGCTTTGCAAGCTCTTCGAGTTCATATTGTGGAAATACGATTCCAAGCGAATCCGGTCCAAAACCGGTTAACGGCCGATCAATAGCCATCCGGGCAGCGCTCTGCCACATCAGCAAACGTGTATTTATACTCGAAGCATCCGTAAGCGTTGTATGCATGTTAAACGCCGGTACCGCAACAGTGGTGGCGGCAAGCGCAAAAGTCAGCACGACCAACGCGACAAGCACCGGCGACAATCGCACCGCACGCGGTATTCTCAACAACGGAGCTTCTTTCGTAGGCTGCGACGCTCCTACTGAGGGCGATAATTGCACCTCACTTTGTGCCTGTCTAGCAGGCGCCAATCGTATCGCATTGGATTCTTCGCGGAAATCCGTTGTTCTGACTGCAAACACGTTCCGCTGCCGTGTTAAAACAATATACACGACCATCCCACAAAGAACGCCGATTAACGCCCCTCTACTCCCCGTTGCCAATAGGCATAGCCCAATTAAAATCGATGCCATACCGCAAAGATACCTTTCTACCTGTGACTTGCATTGCTTTACCAGTGATATTGCAACCGGCAGCATAATCGTTAGATATCCGCCAAGTGTAATGGGATTTCCAAGCGTTGCAAAGCTGCGACCGATGCCAAATGAAACATATCCCCACCGAACGGGATCGATTCCCGCCCGTTGCAATAACCCGTACAAGGACACGAGCGCCGCCGACCCAACGGCAAACGAAGCAAAACGCCGCAAATCATCCGCCGTCTTTATTACCTGACTGGCTAGAAACAACAGCGCCGCCATAATTAGATAGCTATAAAGCCCGTCATAGCGCAGATATGCGCCCTCAAGGCTTGTCGGCGTATTAATTGAAAGTGCGGTTGATATGGCGGCAAGCCCAAGAAATGCCAGGAACGGAACTTCCAGCCCGCTAAGCCTGAGCCGCCCGCCCCGGGCGAGCAGAGCTACTAAGTATACGCAGATCGCCGCTATGGTGATTGCTTTTAAAAGCAGATATTTAATGGCAAAGGCTTGATCGAGCGAGGATGGAAATACTATAAGGGGTACGATAGCTAAAACAACATACAGAAGTATCTTAAGCACCCGTTCCGCGAAACTTGACGTATTGGACGTGCCTCGCCTATTTTGATGGTGTCCTTCACTGTGCGCTTCTATAGCGGATTGCCTTATGCTCGCTTTGGTTGCCGTCACTTTATCTAACCCCTTATCTACCGTATGACTCCAACATTTCTTGTATCGGCGAATAAAGGCAAAACAAAAGGGCGACATTACTGTCGCCCTTTTGCCATAATCGGCATCCATGTGCCGGTTAGTTTACGGATAGCTGTGACCGTTCGGGCACGTGAATACTGGCGGAACTGAACCGCCACCACTCAATATCTTGTAAACGCCATTCTCGGTGGTCTTCTCCGGACAACTCGGCCACGCTTTTATATAGTCGGGCACTAAATCTGTCGTGGCCTCCGCAATCGTTGACGGATACGCATTGCCACCTGATGCTTTCCAAGTCTGGATAGCCCCGTCAAGGGTTCTCAGGTTAGCCTGGCATGTCCTTTGATAGGCACTCTGCCTTGCGGAATTAAAAACAGGAACCGCAATAGCAACCAAAATACCGATAATAAGGATAACAACCATCAACTCGATAAGGGTAAAACCCTTTTCGTTTCGGATGTTTCTCATTCTTTCACCTCCCTATTATTAGGTCCTATTCTGGTTCTGCCAACGAAAAAAGGCCCAAGCTGTGAACCTTAACGCCACAGCCTGCGCCTGCATAAGTTTTTGAAAGGATTTCTCAGTTTCACTTATACGGCAACCCGGCTGACTCCTGTGAGCCCCGTGGCTTTGCGTCCCCACCTCGCGATGGGTTTGCCTTTTTCGCTGTGAAAGACCAGTTGTAATATTAATATCGGTAGCTGGGCAAAAATCTTTAGCGCTAATATAGTAATTATTCCCAGTATATTACCAGTTATTAACTAACCTCATTGCCAAGCGAACTCGAATAATGCGACCTTTGGCCTGCACGTAGTTTTGCCTGCTTTTTACTTAATCAACGAGATAATCTGGAACATCGGCATATAGAGGCTGACGATGATGCCACCGATAAGAACACCCATGACCACGATCATGAGCGGCTCGATGATCGAGGTTAAAGCGTCAACGGTTGCCTCTACTTCACGGTCGTAGAAATCCGCGATCTTGCCGAGCATCTCGTCAAGAGCGCCGGTTTCCTCACCGATTGAGATCATCTGCACGACCATCGGCGGAAACACAGTGCCTTCCGAGAGCGGTTTGGCGATGGTTTCGCCATCCTTAATGCTCGAACGAGCGCCTCTGACGGTGTTGGCGATGACCGCATTGCCCGCGCTGTCGGCAACGATGTCGAGCGCCGAGAGAATCGGTACACCGCTCGACATAAGCGTACTTAAGGTACGGCTGAACCTTGATACGGCCATCTTCTTGGTTAACATGCCAAGAACCGGCAGGACAAGCTTAACGCTGTCTATTCTTTCCCTGCCGTTTGTGGTCTTGCCGTATAGCTTAAACAGGTAAAACAAGCCGAATAACGCCGGTATAATAATAAACCAGGCGCCATTTATAAAGTTGCTGAGCATCAGCAGTATTTTCGTGGGAAGCGGTAGCGAACCGCCCATCGTACTAAACATGTTGACGAAAATCGGCACGATAAAGGTAATAAGAACAAAGGTGATAAGAATCGAGAACGAAAACATCGCCATAGGATATGCCATCGCAGATTTAATCTTCGAACGTATGCCGGTTTCCTTCTCGAAATGCTCGGCAACACGCATCAGTACCTCGTCGAGTGCGCCGCCGGTCTCGCCCGCTTTCACCATGTTGATAAATATCGGCGGGAACGCCGCTTGGTGCTTGGCCATCGATTCGGATAACGACTTGCCCTGCTCCACGTCTTTGAGCAGCTCACCGATTATCTTGCTTAAGGCTTTGCTCTCGGTTTGATCGGATAGAACCGACAGGCACCTCGTAAGCGAGAGACCCGCGTTGATCATGGTTGCGAACTGACGGCTGAAGACGGTGAGGTCTTTTAACTTTACCCTATTGCCGAACGGCAGAGTGATTTCTTTTTGAGCGATACCCTGTTCTTTGAGGTCGATGACGATGTAGCCCATTTGGCGTAGTTTGGCGGACACCATGGTTGCATTATCGCCCTCGATTTTTCCGCTTAGCTGGTTACCTTTAAAATCCCGAACCCTGTATGTGTATGTGCTTGACATCTCTTACACCATCCGTTGGTAAAATGTTCTCTTCAATTACTATTACGCGGTTCGCCCGAGCATTTGCTCTACATCGCTCGGGTTCGACGATTTGTTAACAGCTGTTTCAAACGAGATCATGCCCCGTCGATACAGATCGCTCAGACATTGATCCATCGTTACCATGCCGTTTTTCTGACCTGTCTGCATAGCGTTATATATCTGGTGGGTTTTCGCCTCACGAATCATGGCGCGGACACCGGGTGTTGGCGCCAGAATCTCGTACGCGCAAACCCTGCCGTGGCCATCGGTAGTCGGTAAAAGTTGTTGGCAAACGATGCCTTGCAGCGTTCCTGCGAGCTGTATGCGGATTTGCTGCTGCTGATGCGGCGGGAATACGTCGATGACTCTGTCGATTGTCTGCGGCGCATCCTGGGTGTGAAGTGTCGCAAAGACCAGGTGGCCGGTTTCCGCCGCGGTAAGCGCCGCGGATATCGTTTCCATGTCGCGCATCTCGCCGACAAGAATCACGTCTGGGTCCTGGCGCAGCACGTATTTGAGCGCATTCGTGAAGGATTTGGTGTCTGAACCGACTTCCCTCTGGTTGACGATCGATTTCTTATGACGGTGCAGATACTCTATCGGGTCCTCAATCGTCATAATATGGAATGCCTTGCTTTCATTAATAATGTTGATAAGCGATGCCAGCGTAGTCGATTTACCACTACCGGTCGGGCCGGTAACAAGGATTAAACCCCTCGGCCTGCGCACCAGCATCTCAAGGGATGCCGGCAAACCCAGGTCCTCAAGCTTCTTAATATCCATAGGGATAATCCTGAAGGCCGCGCTTACACTGTTTCTCTGGTAATATGCGTTTACCCTAAAGCGTGCGTGACCGGGAAGCGAATACGAGAAATCATACTCCAAGTTTCGCTCAAGCTGCTCGCGCTGCTCTTGCGTCAGGATACTGTAGATAAGCTCCTTGGTATCCTGCGGTGTGAGCGGCGGATAATCGAGACGTACAAGCTCTCCATGAACTCGTACGGTTGGCGGCGTGGCGACCGTTATGTGCAAATCGGACGCTTTGCGCTCGAGTACTTGAATTAAAAGATCATTGATGTCCAGCACACTAAACCTCCAGTTAAACGCATAATATACTTATCTATCGGAACATTGACCTGCGAGCTTAAGGAAAAGTCGCTATACGATAACACGCATAACTTCTTCAAGCGAGGTGACGCCCTGGCGCACTTTTTCAAAGCCGTCCTGGCGCAGCGTAATCATGCCTTCCCCGATGGCGACGCGCTTGATCTCATCTGCCGTTGCTCTCTCCACGCACAGCTTTTTGAGCGTGTCGGTAAGCGGCATGATTTCGTAGATACCGACCCTTCCCTTATACCCGGTGTCGTTGCATTTTGGACAGCCGTTAGGCCGGTACAGCTTCGGCATTTTACCCTTGTCCAGCGGGAACCCGATGCGCTCGAGCCCTTCTCTGGCCGGGGTGTATTCTTCCCGGCAATCGGGACAAAGCCGGCGAGCCAGACGCTGTGCCTGCACGCACTCTATCGCCGAAGCGGTTAAAAATGGAGCGATGCCCATTTCGGTCAGCCTGCTCACCGCGCCCGGTGCGTCATTGGTGTGAAGTGTTGAGAGCACCAGGTGGCCGGTCAGTGCCGCCTCGATGGCTATCTGTGCTGTTTCTTTATCCCTCATCTCACCGACCATGACTATATCCGGCGATGAGCGGAGCATCGCTCTGAGGACGCGGGCGAATGTAAGACCCGACTTCGGATTTATCTGTACCTGGTTGATGCCGGGCAGGCGGTACTCGACCGGGTCCTCGACCGTGATAATGTTTTTCGAGCTGTTGTTGAGCACGTTAAGCGTGGCATACAGCGTTGTCGACTTACCGCTTCCGGTTGGGCCGGTAACAAGAATGGCGCCGTACGGTTTGGTAAACGCGTCTTTGAATCTATCAAAGTTATTTGGCGAAAACCCCAGGTCGTCAAGATCAAGCAAGATGCTCTCTTTGCGAAGGATCCTGAGGACGATCCGCTCGCCGTAAATCGTCGGCAAGCTGGAAACACGAAAGTCGATGACATTTCCACCGACTAAGAGATTGCAGTGCCCGTCCTGCGGCATTCTCGTCTCGGCGATATCGAGGCCGCCCATGATTTTAAAGCGCGAAACGATACCGGGTTGAATCTGTTTCGGTGAGCGCATGACCTCGTGAAGAACACCGTCGATGCGGTAGCGAATGCGCAAGTCTCGCTCTTGCGGTTCGATGTGGATATCACTTGCGCGCTCGTTGACAGCCCGCACCACGATCATGTTTACCAGCTTGATAACCGGCGCGTCTTCCGAAACTTCGCGGATATTGCCAATAGAGGCCAACTCTTTGTTATCCTTCTCAAGGCACGTCGAGGTGACCTCGTTTCTCATGACATCCGATGCTTTGTAGTAGCGATTAAGGCCCGTCTCGATATCGGAGCAGAGGGCGATTACCGGTTTTATCTCATAGCCGGTAATTATATGAAGATCGTCGAGCACGACAACGTTTGACGTATCTGATACCGCGACAACCAGCCGATTACGCTCGAAATCGATCGGCAGCACGTTATACCGGCGTGCGAAAGTCTCCGACAACACAGTTACGGCTGCCGGGTTGACCTGGTATTCGGCCAGATCAACGACATTGAAATCGCCGGCGTCGAGAAGTTCGGTGACGATTTCGGCGTCGATCATACCGTCTTCGATCAGCACTTCCGCAAGCGATTTATCACTATTTACTTTTTCTTGAGCTTCCGCCAGTTGCTCCTCCGACAGCATCCCCTTTTTATTGAGAAGCCCGGCAAGAATCTCGTCTGATTTTGCTAACATGCGATGCCTGCTGTCGTTACATCGTCACACGCGCGACCTCTTCAATTGACGTGAGGCCTATGCGTGCCTTTTCAAGCCCGTCGTCTCGAAGGCTTTTCATGCCTTCGCCACGGGCAATATTAGTTATGTCCTCGGCCGTTGACCCGGCAACGAGGAGCCGTTCGATGCTCTCAGACATCGACATAACCTCGTACAGGCCGATTCTGCCGCGATACCCTGTATTGCCGCAATGCTTACATCCGCGAGCCCTGAAAAGCTCGGTCGGCTCAGAACCATCAATCGTATAACCCGCTTCGATCAGCTGTTTTTCCGATGGAGTGAAGGCTTCGTGACAGCGAGTGCACAGTTTGCGGGCGAGCCGCTGTGCAACCACGCAATCTACAGCCGACGAAACCAAAAACGGTTCTATCCCCATCTCGACCAGGCGCGTAAGCGCAGACGGCGCGTTGTTGGTGTGAAGCGTTGAGAGAACTAAGTGGCCGGTAAGCGCCGATTCTACCGCTATAATCGCCGTTTCCTCGTCCCTTATCTCGCCGATCATGACGATATCGGGGTCCTGGCGAAGGATTGAGCGGAGCGCGCTTGCAAAACTTAAGCCGGTTTTCGTATTAACCTGGACCTGATTTATGTTCATTAACCGGTACTCTACCGGGTCTTCCACGGTAATGAGATTGCGATCGGCGCCATTTAGCATGTTAAGCACGGCATAGAGCGTCGTCGTCTTTCCGCTTCCGGTCGGGCCGGTAATGAGAATTGCCCCGTACGGTTTACTGAACGATTCTTTAAACCGCTCGAGCGATTCCGGTAGGAATCCCAGGTCGTCGAGGTTAAGCATTATGTTGTCTTTCTCTAAAACACGTAGGATGACCTGCTCGCCGTGAATGGTCGGCAACGTGGCGACACGGAAATCGATCGGTCGCTTATCGATGGTGAGGCCGAAACGACCGTCCTGAGGCAGGCGGCGCTCGGCGATATCGAGGCCGGCCATGATCTTTATCCTTGAAATCATGCCGGACTGTATTTGCTTTGGTGAGCGCATAAGCTCATGCAGAACGCCGTCGATACGGCAGCGAACCCGGATATCGTGCTCTTGCGGCTCGATGAAGATATCGCTGGAGCGGTCGCGTACGGCTTCGGTGATCAGCATGTTTACCAGCTTTACGACCGGCGCTTCTTCACCTTCGCTCTCTTCCACACGACTCACGTTCAGCCCATCCGTCTCTTCGCTTATGCTCTCGATTGCCCGCTCTACAATACTGTCATTGGTGCTGTATTTATTAATTGAGACTTGCAAATCGGTCTCGGTGATGACGACCGGTTCGATATTGTAGCCGGTCATAACATGGAGATCGTCGAGCGTGAACAGGTTTGTAGGGTCGGCCATCGCCACCACGAGGCGCTCGTTATTAAATCCTATTGGAAGGACGTTATAGCGGTGGATGTGTTCGTTGGAGAGCAACCCTACGGCTTGCATGTCGACTTCGTTCTCGGTGAGGTCGACGTAATCTAAATGCAGCTGTTTGGCGAGGTTTTTGGCTATATCTTGTTCGGAACAGTAGCCCAAATCGACAAGGCGCCGATCAACTGCACTACCTTCTGAGGTTTCTATTGCTTCAATTAGTTGGTCTTCTGTGATGATTCCCGCATCCAGCAGGAACTCACCGATCTTTCTCCGAAACATTATATGGCCGATCTCCGCTCTCTAGTTCTTCGAGCAGCGCCTGTCGCATATCTTCAACTGGGGCGGAAATCCCGGTCCAAACAAAAAAAGCAATCGCGGCCTGATGCAAAAGCATTCCGAGGCCGTTCGCTGTTCGTGCTCCTTTTTGTCGTGCTAGGCGTAATAGTGGTGTTTCTAGTGGTACATATATGAGGTCGTACACAAACTGCGATTCGTTAATAAACTCTAAAGGAACCGGTAGGAGATCTCCGCTTTCATTCATGCCTACAGGTGTTGCGTTAACGACTAGTTCTCCATGTTGAAAAATATCGGCCAGATTGTCGCTAAAAGTAAGCGTTTTAACATATATTTCCTTAATATTTGCCTGAATTTGCTCTGAAATCGCTTCCGCCTTGGCTTTTGAGCGCCCGATAATCGCGATTTCGTGCGCTCCGGCGCGCGCCAGAGCAATGGCAACAGCTTTCGCCGCGCCTCCTGTACCTAGAATAATTGCGCTTTTATCTTCCGGGCTGAACGATTCCTCTTCAAGGGATTTCAGAAACCCGTCACCGTCGGTATTGTAGCCGATCAAACGGCCTTCGCTGTTGAGAATTGTGTTGACTGCCCCCATGATGCGGGATTCTTCGGTAAGCTCATCAAGAAACGGGATAACCGTTTCTTTATGCGGCATGGTCACGTTAATGCCGTGAATATTCAGCGCTTTAACACCGGCGATTGCCGGGGCTAACTCTTCAACTCGGACGATAAACGGTAGATACCTGTAGTTTAAATCGAGCACGTCAAAGGCGCGGTTGTGCATGAGGGGCGATAGCGTGTATGTAAGCGGATAGCCGATTATGCCGGTGACGGCGGTAGTTCCGGTGATCTTGCGCATATTAGCCCACTCCCTGGCGATCCGGGCGTACGGTGCCCTCCTGCTCCATTAGGTTGCCGATGTGGTCGTTCCAGCGTTTGATGACCCGGCTCTCAAGGCGCCTGAGAAATCTGGTATGAAATGCCTCGTGGTTGCTTACCGGCACGACGAGAATCGTGCGCAGGCCAACGCGGTTTCCGCCAAAAATATCGGTAAATATCTGGTCGCCAATGACAACCGTATCGCTAATGGTAGTGCCGAGCGCTTCCATGGCCCGCCGGAAAGCCGCTTTCCGCGGTTTTGTAGCCCTCGCAACCAGCGGTAACCCTATCTGTTCGGCAATCGTTGATACGCGCTGTTTCCAGTTGTTTGAGACGATGCAGGCCTTAAAGCCTTCATTTTTAATGGTTTGCAGCCACGTCTTTAGCTCTTCGGTTGCAACCAAGCTATTGCGGGCGATGATCGTGTTGTCGAGATCAAGGATTAGGCCCTTGATACCGTGCGATTTCAGATGAGCTAAGTCAATCCTGTATATTGATTCGAAGTACTGGTCCGGATAAAGCTTCTTTAGCACGTAGTCACCTCAACATAGAGTTTAGCAATCAAGCGGCAATCAATCTACCCTTCGCCGCAGAATTGCAAATTCGGGCCACGGCGCTTCCGACGGGATACATACGCGATATCCTGCGTGCGAAACATCGACCGGCTCGAGCTGGCCCGCTTTTCCTATCTGGAACATCCCAGGTATATAATAGTCTTTTACCAGGCCGTTCGGGCTTAATATTTCTACTGGTTCGGAAATCCTGAGCCTGTTTCTAACCGATACCGTTACCATTTTCTTTTCCGCATCGTAGCCGTCCACAAGACCGACAAAATCGTGGGATTTTTCGTAACGGGCATAATCAAGTAATTCTTCTCCTTTATCTCCTTGGAAGAATCCTGTCGAATACTGCCGGTGGCTTACTTTTTCCATCTCTTCAAACCACTCCGGGTCGGGCTCGTAATTGTCCGGGTCGGCAAAGTAGCGGTCGATTGCCTGTCGATATATTTTAGTAATTGCGGCGACATAGTGCGTGCCCTTCATCCTGCCTTCAATCTTGAGGCTGCTCAGGCCGCAGCGCATAAGCTCGGGTATGCGGCCGATGAGCGCGAGATCCTTCGAGTTGAAAAAATATGTGCCGCGTTCGTCTTGCTGCACTTCGTGATATTCGCCGGGGCGCGTCTCCTCTACCAGGTGATACTTCCAGCGACAGGAGTGCGCGCAGTCGCCTCGGTTTGCGTCCCGGTCGGCAAAGAACTTACTCATCAGGCACCTGCCGGAATACGAAATACACATGGCTCCGTGGATAAACGCCTCAGTTTGAACGCCGGCGTTTTCTGATATCTCAGCCATCTCGGATGCGCTGAGCTCCCGTGCAAGCACGACGCGAGCTGCGCCCTGAGCCGCCCAGAACTCGGCGGCAGCGGTGTTGGTTGTATTCGCCTGCGTGCTGATGTGCACGCGCAAACCCGGCGCTACGCGCTTAATCGTATGCAGAACGCCTGGATCGGCGACTATAACCGCGTCGACCCCGCCATCCGCCAAATCGACGGTATACGGTTCCAGTTTTTCGAAATCGTCGTCGCGCGCAAAAATGTTGATGGTCACATAGAGCTTTTTCCCCGCTGCGTGCGTTACCGCGACCGCTTTCCGGATATCCTCGATTGAGAAATTGCTGGCTTTGGCGCGCAGGCTGAACTCACGACCGCCGATATAGACGGCATCGGCGCCGTAGGCCAGGGCGTATTCAAGCCGCTCCATGTTCCCTGCCGGGGACAAAATCTCCGGCTTTTTCATATTGTTTCGCTCCTACTTCAAAATATAAATCAGCAGCCGAGGCCTGCACCCCGGCTGCTTGCATTCTATAGCTCAAATTAGCTCGAATTCACTAATTACGGCTACTGGCTTTATTAACTCTACATAAAGGCGATGGATTACCCCATGACGGGCTGTACTGCCGTCACTCCGGGAACCATTTCCTTTAGAGTTTGCTCAACATAATGGGTCAATGTCATCTGCGACATTGGGCACCCGGCGCATGCACCCTGCAATCTGACTTGAACGATACCCTCGTCGGTAACGTCCACAAGCTCGATGTCACCACCGTCAGCCTGAAGAGCCGGCCGTATGCGTGCTAATGCTGCTTCAACTTGCTCGCGCAATCCACTCACCTCCCCGGTGACATTTTATCAGCACTATCCTATCACAGAAGACGCCATTAATACAGAATGTGTACTTTGGCTTTCGCCCATATAAAACGCTGTTACGCGACGGGCGCATACTTGCTATACTTAAACTATATATGCAAGCGTCCACCCACAAGCATAGTGCCCTCTCTAGCAAAATGCGCATATTTATGGCAATCTAGATATAGTTATAGTAATGGAAGAAGCAGCAATCATAGCATTCGGAGGCTGAACCTTGGCGCTATCTCGCGGAAAGAAATTCCTTATTGCATTCGCCGTATTTGTAGCAGTCATGGTCGGTGCGCTGGCCTGGTTTGTCAACGGCGTGACTCGCGATCTACCTAATATCGGTGATGTAAAAAGCGTGGTCAAAAACCAAACTTCCTACATTTATGCGGCCGATGGTACGCAGATAACAAAGCTTTACCATGAAAACCGTACTATTGTTCCGCTCGCGCAAATCTCACCAAACCTGCAAAAAGCGGTTATAGCAGTTGAGGATCAACGTTTTTACGAGCATAGCGGCATCGATTTGATTCGTATCGTCGGTGCGTTGGTTCGGGATATCCGCACCGGTGGAGCGTCGCAGGGCGGCTCTACCATCACCCAGCAATACGTTAAGAATGCGTACTTTAGCCCTGAAAAGACGATTGTTAGAAAGGTTCGCGAGGCTTTTTTAGCTATGGAACTCGAGCGCAATTATACGAAAGCGCAAATCCTCGAAAAGTATCTCAACACCATTTACTTTGGAAATCGTTCGTATGGAATCGAGGCGGCGAGCGAATCGTACTTCGGTGTTCCCGCAAGCAAACTCACTATCGAGCAGAGCGCTCTGCTCGCCGGCCTTATCAAGGGGCCGGAACTATACAACCCATACAAAGACCCGGTCGGTGCAATGCAGCGACGCAACCTGGTAATCGATCTCATGGCGCAACAGGGGTCGGTGAAAAAGCCGGAAGCGGAAACTATGAAAAAGCATCCGATCGTACTCGCATCGACAAAGCAGAGATATAACGGTATTGCCCCGTACTATGCCGAATGGATAAAGACCGAGCTCAAGAAACTCGGTTTTGACGAGAAAGACGTGTATTCGCAGGGGCTGAAGATTTACACGACGCTCGATACGAAACTCCAGGAATATGCGGATACATCCTGGAAGAAATATTTGCCGAGCCCGCGCGACCCGGATGTGGCGCTTGTCGCAATCGACCCGAAAACCGGTGCGGTTAAGGCGATGGTCGGCGGTAAGAACTTCAATAAGAGCAAGTTTAATAACGCGGCGCAGGGCTTAAGGCAGCCCGGGTCGTCATTTAAACCGATTACTCTAGCTGCGGGGCTAATGAACGGTGTTTCGCCGGACGACGGCTTCCAAGCGTCATCGCCGCTAACAATTCATGTGCCCGGCACGAAACCCTGGGTCGTGCACAATTACTCCGGTGAGTCCGGTTCCGGCTTTGTAAGCCTGCGAAGGGCGACGGCCATGTCGATTAACGTCGTATACGCAGGTCTCATAATGAAGGTCGGCGTGGAAAAAACCATCGAAGCTGCGAGAAAGCTTGGCATAACGAGCCCTATTAATCCGAATCCCTCCATCACGCTCGGCGGCTTGCGTCCGGGTCTTACCCCGCTGGAGATGGCATCGGCCTACTCGACGTTCGCGAATAACGGTGCACATAATCCGGCGTTCGGCGTCCAGAAAATTATTATGCCGAACGGGCAGGTAATTTACGATCATAAAGTGCAACCGAAACCGGGGGTCGATCAGGCGGTCGCCGCGCTGGTCAATGATATCCTCAAAGGTGTCGTGCAGAGCGGTACCGGCGCACGCGCCCGCATCGGCAGGCCGGTCGCCGGTAAAACCGGAACGACACAGGATTACAGAGATGCGTGGTTCGTCGGTTATACACCCGACCTTGTCGCGTCAGTCTGGGTCGGTTACCAGGCCAAGGAAGATCCGATGCGCAATGTTCACGGTATCAAGGTTGCCGGCGGTACCTTCCCGGCACAGATTTGGGCTGCTTTTATGAAGAAGGCGCTCAAAGGCGTGCCGGAGCATGACTTTCCCGACGCGCCGCCCGGCTCGTTAACGTATGTTTCGCTCTGCGACGAGAGTAACGGTATCGCAAATGAGTTCTGCCCGAAAGTAAGCAAACACGTATTCGTGCGTAAATATCGCCCGCGCAGCCTTAAAACGTGCACGCTTCATAAGGCTATTCAGGTTCCGAACCTGGTGGGTATGACGCAAGCCGATGCGATAGCCGCTCTAACCGCGGCTAAGCTTGGATCGGCAATATTTACGAAAATTGATGCAACAGTACCGCTGGCGCAGGTTATCGAGCAAAATCCTGCCGCTGAAACCGCTGTTAAAGAAGGCGCGATTATTTCGATAACGGTAAGCGGCACTACGAACAAACTACCGGCGCAAACTCCCGATACGGGCAATGGCGATGGCAATACGGCGCAGGTATCCGTACCGAATGTCGTCGGTATGACCGCGGATCAGGCTACAAATAATCTTCAGAACGAAGGATTCTTAGTATCGCAGGAATCGCAGGTAAGCGATGTGCCGGTGGGCCAGGTGATCAACCAAGACCCGTCCGGTGGATACCAAGCACAAAAAGGCGCTACCGTTAAGATTATCGTAAGCGGTACGAGTACAAGCAGTACCATTAGCAACACTACAGTTCCCAACGTTATTGGAAGAAGTGAAGCGGCCGCTCGAAATATGCTTGAATCCAGGGGTTTTATCGTTGTTATCTACAACGATACCAAGCGTCAGAGCATCCGGCGGTACGGTATGGGCATGGTTAGCAACCAGAATCCGGCAGCGCGAACGGATGCCGCTCCGGGGTCTAAAGTTATTATCTATGTGACGACACAGGGGTAAAATTGCGACGCTTGGGACTGGGATGAATAACCAAACGGTTGATAGGGCAACAGGCTAAATAGTCGTTCTTACATAGCCCTTGAAATGCCTGGATATATCTATCGTTATTTGGCCAGGACTACCTGCGCCAATCCGGTTTCCATCTACTTGCGTGAGCGGCATAATCTCCATGAGGGAATTCGTTAGGAAAAGCTCGTCAAAGCGAAACAGCTCATCCTTATGGATGCTGCGCTGGATTAATTCGTAGCCCGAATCCGCGATGACTTCGATTACAACTTCCCTGGTAACACCCGGTAGCAACCCATCTGCGACGCGAGGCGTAGAAATAACGCCATCGACTACCGCAAAGACGTTGCTGATTGAACCTTCCGTAATGTGACTGTGTTCGTTTGTGAGAAGCGCCTCGTCGCAACCAGTCGCAACCGCTTCTTTTCTTGCTAGTACCGATGCGAAATAACTCGTAGATTTGACTGTGGCGAGCAGGGTGTTCGAGCAGCGATAACCGGGCAGGGTAATCGCCGACATGCCGTTTTCGTATAGCTCCCTTTCGTAGCCGCTATACGGTGAAGCGCTAATTGCTACGGTCGCATGGTCATAAGCCGATTCGCCCCAGGACACGGTGAGTCGCACTCGTGCATCTGATAGCTTATTTACCGTAATTACTTCATTGCATACGCCTTGCAGCTCAGCCGCAGACGGAATCGAAGGAAACTCAAGGATCCGGGCGGCTGTTGTAAGCCGGTCTAAATGGCGATCTAACGCAAATATAGTACCATTGTAAGCACGCATCGTTTCAAAGAGGCCTGCGCCGTACAGAAACCCGGCGTCAAATATGCTTACCTTTGCTTCGTTGGCATCTACAAAATCGCCGTTGAGGTATATCTTCATGCATGCGCCTCTCTAATCGTCTACATCCATCCCGAGTGCTTCAAAAATCGCACGCCCTTTATCCAGCGTTTCAATATATTCCGCATCGGGGTCTGAGTCGGCCACGATACCGCCGCCAACCTGAAAATATGCTTTGTCCCCCAGAGCGGTTAACGTACGGATTACTATGTTGGTATCCATTTTACCATTTGTGCTGATATAACCGATTGAACCGGTATAGAGATTTCTGCGATGCGGCTCGAGCCCTTCGATTATCTCCATAGCCCGAATCTTCGGCGCACCGCTTATCGATCCTCCAGGAAAGCTCGCTCGCAACAGGTCCATGGCCCCGACATCCGCGCGCAGCTGCCCGACGATGGTTGAGACCAGATGGTGTACCGATTTATAGCTCTCCAAAACCATTAGCTCGGGTACACAAACGCTTCCCGTCACGCATACGCGCCCGAGGTCGTTCCGTTTTACATCGACTATCATTACATGCTCTGCGGCGTCCTTTTCACTATCTTTGAGCTCTTGTATTGATGCTTTGTTGCTGGCGGCGTCGGCGAAGCGCGGGCGGGTACCTTTTATCGGCCGCGTTTCAACATGGCGGCCGTCTACAAACATGAATCGCTCAGGTGACGAGCTTAATATGGAGAACTCTCCATATCCCAAAAATGCCGCAAACGGTGCGGGGTTGGCCGCGCGAAGGCATTTGTAAAGAGGCCAGTGGCCGGTGTGGAGGTCAACAGTAAAACGCTGGGACAGATTGACCTGGAAGATATCTCCCTCGTAGATATAGCGCTTGGCCGCCTCAATCATTTGGCGGTACTCGGTACGGGTGAAATTTGAAGAAAGGTTGGAAGCGACAGCATCAGAATTTGTGGATTGTAGCTTCCCTGTTACGCGTAGCCGTAACTCACCGTTTTCACTTGCGCCAAGAGGAATTTTTTCAATTAAGCACTGTAGCCGTGTCTTGGCCTCGCATAGGCCCTTCTTGGTACTCTTCGGTACATATGCCACGGCATAGCCTTTATGCTCAGCGTGATCGACGACAATCGCCTCTCGATAGAGTCCCAGATAGATATCCGGTATTTGCTGGTCGTCTACAGCAATATTCGGCATGCGCTCTATCTGCCGGTTCAGATCGTATCCAAAATAGCCTACGGCCCCGCCGGTGAACGGCAACGATAAACCTTCAGTATCTTCGAGGTTTTTAAGGTGACCGAACCGCTCGGTTTCTTCATCGATTACCTTGAGCGGACCATCCTTATATATCTCAGTCGTGTTTCCCCTCGTTACTTCGGTCATTCCGTTCTTCGAGCGAATAATTACGTCGGGGTTGCTTCCCATAATCGAATACCTGCCGTATCGCTCCATAACGAGCGCGCTTTCGAGCAAAAACGGCATGATATCGTTAATAAGTGCCTCAAACGTGGTGGTCGGGTCCTCTATATAATCGAGCTCTTCTACGATAATGCAGGGGGCGTATCGTCCCATCGGTTCTCCAGAAATAAAAAAGCGGGCATCCATTGGCTGGATGCCCGCGTATCGCGGCCTAGTAACATGCCAATTACCGTTCCATTAAGTTACATACACATTTACACTAATTGTGCCTGCAATACAAGTCCTAACACAGACTTAGTAATCTAGATACCTCTATTATAAAAGACTTTGCAAACTTGACTGCCAAGCATACAGAGGTTCACAATCGTCCTGCTCAGGCGTTGACTCGCTTACCTAATGATCTTCGAGATTCCCAATTCTAGGATATCTTCCGCGCCCATCGATTTGAGCTGCGGGATAAGGATATTGACGCCCGATTTCTCGACAACGGTTTCGATTGCGAGGTAATCGGTGTTGTAGAGTTGCGATACGGTCGGCTTTTTAAGAGCCGGCAGCACCGACACAACGTCATCGAGCCTTGCTTCTGGGACGTTCATGCTGATGAGAACCTTGCCGCGGGCTTCGATGACGCCGAGAAGCAAAGTCTTTATCTCTTCTATTCCCTGGCGTTTTTCCGGGTCTTCCCATGCGGCCTTATTCGCCATAAGCCTGGTCGTCGAGGTCAGTATGGTGCCGATTATTTTAAGACGATTGCGGCGAAGCGTCGAACCTGTCTCGGTCAGATCGACGACAACATCGACGAGCTCCGGCACTTTTGCCTCGGTGGCGCCGTATGAGAACAGTATCTTCACCGGTATGCCGAGCTTCTCAAAATATTGCTTGGTGACGTTGGGCAGCTCGGTACTTACGCGGCTTCCGGCTGGGATGTCCTCCGGGCGCGTAATCGGTGAGTCCTCCGGTACGGCAACGACAAGCTTGATGACGCCGGTCCCGGTTTTTGCGTACGGCATATCGGCAACCTCGATAACGTCGGCCCCTGTCTCAGTTATCCAGTCGTGGCCTGCAATTCCTAAATCAAAATATCCGTCCGCAACATATATCGGTATCTCTTGCGGGCGCAGGATCTTGACCTTGCTGATCCTCGGGTCTTTTATTGTCGGATTGTATCCGCGAGATTCTTTTTTTACCTCGAGATCGGCTTGCGCGAAGAGGAGTAACGTCTGCTCTTCGAGACTTCCTTTTGGTAAAGCGATACTTAACATGGTGCTCCCTTGTCCTTTTTGCCAGTTTCTAACGGCATAATAATTAAGCTTTCGGCAGACCTGCTGATAAGAGGCCTGAACCTAGCTATAATTGCCCGATGATTTATCAGTTTACCACATTAAAGTAACAGAGCGCTAGCCCTAAACGCGAAATGCTACCGTGCTTTCCGCCAGCGCCTTTTCTTTCTCAAGAAGCGGCTTCAAGAACATGCCCGTATATGACTTCTTGACATCCGCCACGTATTCGGGTGAACCGGCGGCGATAATCTCCCCACCGCCCTCGCCGCCTTCCGGGCCGAGATCGATAAGCCAATCGCATGTCTTGATAACGTCCAAGTTGTGCTCGATTACGAGCACGGTGTTGCCCTGGGCTACCAGCCTGTCGAGCACCATGAGCAGCTTCTCGATGTCGGCAAAATGCAGGCCGGTCGTCGGCTCATCCAGGATATAGAAGGTGCGCCCGGTTGCAATCTTACACAACTCGGCTGCAAGCTTGACGCGCTGCGCCTCGCCGCCCGAAAGCGTCGGCGCGGGTTGTCCCAGCTTAACGTAACCCAATCCCACATCGAACAACGTTTGCAGTTTGCGCTTTATCTTCGGTATATTTTCGAAATACCCTAGTGCCTCTTCGACACTCATATCGAGCACGTCGGCGATGGTTTTGCCTTTATACTTAACTTCGAGCGTCTCATTATTGTACCGCTTACCTTTGCACACCTCGCACGGGATATAGATATCCGGCAGGAAGTGCATCTCTATCTTAATCGTGCCATCGCCGTTACAGGCCTCACAGCGACCGCCTCTGATATTAAAGCTAAACCGCCCCGGCTTGTAACCGCGAACCTGCGCTTCGGGCACCTGGCTGAACAGGTTGCGGATGTCGTCGAAGAGCTTCACGTAGGTGGCCGGGTTCGACCTTGGTGTGCGCCCGATCGGCGACTGGTCGATCTCGATTGCTTTATCGAGGTATTCCAACCCCTCGATACCCTTATGCCTACCAGGCAATTCTCGTGAGCGGTAGAACTTGCGATTGAGCGCCTTCGACAGGATATCCGTTACGAGCGTGCTCTTGCCCGAGCCCGACACGCCGGTTATGCCTACAAAGAGGCCGATCGGTATCTCGGCGTCGATACCCTTCAAGTTATGTTCGGTTGCACCCTTAATCGTAAGCCATTTGCCGTTGGGTGTGCGGCGCTCGCGCGGCACTTCAATTTTCCTCTTGCCGCTTAAGAACTGACCGGTTATCGAGTGTTTGTTACGCATGATGTCTTTTATGGTACCTGTGGCGATAATCTTACCGCCGTGCTCGCCGGCATGCGGCCCGATATCGACGATATGGTCGGCCTCAAGCATCGTTTCTTCGTCGTGCTCGACAACGATAAGTGTATTGCCCAAATCGCGCAAGCGCTTCAGCGTCTGGATCAGCCTGCGATTATCACGCTGGTGCAGGCCGATACTGGGCTCGTCCAGAACGTATAGCACGCCTACCAGGCCGCTTCCGATCTGAGTCGCCAGGCGAATACGTTGCGCCTCGCCACCGGAAAGTGTCGCTGACGCCCTATTAATCGTCAGGTAATCGAGACCTACGTCGATTAAGAACTGCAGACGCTCGCGCACCTCTTTGAGGACGCGGTCGGCAATCATATGCTCGCGGTCGGTAAGCTTGACGGTTTGGATAAATTCGAGGGCCCGCTTCGATGATTTCTCACACAGCTCGTGTATGTTCAGCCCGCCGATAGTAACGCCAAGGCTCTCGGGTTTCAAGCGCGCGCCGTGGCACGCGGGGCACGGCTGCATCGACATGTACTGCTCGATTTGTGCGCGCGAATAGTCGCTCTCTGTTTCGCGATACCTGCGTGCGAGGTTGCGCAGAACGCCCTCGAACACCGCATGATACGACCTCGTTCGCCCGGTCATGCTGCGATACTTCACGTAGACCGCACGTCCATCGGTGCCCAGCAATATGGTGCGCTGGGCTTCATCCGATAGGTCCTTCCAGGGTGTATCCATATCGATGCCGAATTCCTCACAGACCGCGCGGATCATCTTGGGATAGAAATCCATGCGCGTGGAGAAAAACGGGTGAATCGCGCCTTCGTTAATGCTTAAGTTTTCATCAGGAATGACAAGCTCCGGGTCGACAACCATCATCGAGCCTAAACCTGAACACTCACGGCATGCGCCGTACGGGTTGTTAAACGAGAACATCCTCGGCTCGAGCTCCTCAAAGCTGATGCCGCAGTCGATGCAGGCAAAATGGGTGCTGAAGTCATGGCGCTCGTCTATGCCTTCGCCGGTTTCTTCGTCTATTCGGGCTCCGACGATCTGGATTGCCACAATACCATCGGAGAGCTTTACCGCCGTTTCCATAGAATCGGCGAGCCTCCGCTGAATGGTGTCTTTTATCACGAGGCGGTCGACTATGACATCGATATTGTGCCACTCTTGCTTGTCGAGTTTTATATCTTCTTCAAGGCCGTATACTTTTCCGTCAACCTGAACACGGGCGAAACCATCCTTGCGCAGACGCTCGAACAGCTCACGGTATTCACCCTTACGACGACGGACAACCGGGCTTAAGACCTGGAACTTCGTACCTTCCGGATACTTTAATACCTGCTCGACGATTTGCTGCGATGTCTGCTGGGCAATCGCTTTGCCGCACTGCGGACAATGCGGAATGCCGATTCGCGCATAGAGCAAACGCAGGTAGTCGTAGATTTCGGTGATAGTACCGACCGTCGACCTCGGGTTCTTCGATGTCGATTTCTGGTCGATACAAATGGAAGGCGAAAGCCCGTCGATGTGATCGACGTCCGGTTTGTCCATCTGACCCAAGAATTGCCTCGCGTATGCGGACAGCGACTCAACATAGCGGCGTTGGCCTTCGGCGTAGATCGTATCGATTGCCAACGATGATTTGCCCGAACCGCTCAGCCCCGTCATAACGATAATTTTGTTTCTCGGTAGCTCAAGGTTGATGTTTTTTAAGTTGTGCTCTCTAGCTCCACGTATAATGATTTTATCTTCGTGCATGTGTAGTATTTCCTGCCCTGCTTCCTAAATGTTAAATTATGTCTCTCGTTCTATATTATATCAGTTGAGGCAAATTTAGGGCACAGGTGTTCGGTTATTTTGCGCGCTGTGCCGGGCTTGCTCCCCTCTTTTAGCTAGATATGCCAACGATTCATTATATGCTAAATCAACCGGCCGCCGGGTGATGCGGTTTCAGTATCGGAATGGGGATTATGCTTGCGGTTAAGCTCTGCAGCGCCTTTGATAAGCTCATTATCCTTGGGTTGCAAGTACAGCTTCCGCGGCTTACCGGTATCGCCGATTTTTATTTTCGGATATGTTATTGTTACTTCACCGGTGCCGGTATCAATTCTGAGCTCGCCCGCTTTCTTATAGCCTTTTTTATACCAGCGAAGCGTGTATATCTTGTCTATCCATTGAGTATGACGGCCGGGGTCTGCGGTTGCAGAGAGAACGGCCTGGGTGACGCTCCAGTACATGCGCTCGCTGATATCATAGACGCTCAGCGGAACCTGCTCGTTATCATCCGGCAGAGCGGTATCCGTTGCGGTTTGAATAAATATAACACGCTCGGCAGGTTTGATGGCTTTGAAAAACTGGTCCATCTCGCGCGTCGGCGTAATCCGCCCTTCTTCGTGCTTGGCGTTAACCGTGGTTGTCGTGCTTCCGTTCGACCCATGGGGCTTGGGCACGGAAAACAGGCGGCAACCCGGGAGCACGACGAGTGCGGCAATTAAGGCAGCTAAAAGCCATAATGTTGCCTTGCGTCCATTTGTTTTCACAGTAAAATGGTTTGCATTCCACATAGAGTTCACCAATATTTCGCGCCGGCCTTATTGTTTCTTCTTTATACCCGCATTTTTGATATAGCAAGCTTATTTTTGCACAGCGAACCTATCTATAACCTTCAAGCGGTTTTCTGGTATATACACTCGTTCCCCAGGCGGCTTACTGAAGCGTTTGCCCTTAATATAGTTAACCATTACTATGCCCGATTTGCTATGGACAAAGGCTTCCGCGGCAAGAGCTCCTAGCTACAAAGCATCACATTCCTATGCTGAGTATATATATCCGGTCGTATCCTGCTGGTATTTTACCCGTCATACCAGTACAATTGTAGGCATGGACAGTCTATTTTCAACCGTAAACACCTCGCATACCCCGCTTGCCGAACGAATGCGACCGCGAACCATTAGCGAGTTTGTCGGGCAGGAACACCTGTTGGGGGAAAACGGTCTGCTCAAGAAGCTTATCGAGAGCGACCGCCTTAACTCGATCATCCTCTGGGGGCCGCCGGGGACCGGCAAAACGACAATCGCCCGCATTATTGCGACTGCGACAAAGGCATATTTTATAGAATTCTCCGCGGTAACCAGCGGTGTTGCCGATATCCGCAAAGTGGTCAAGGAGGCTACGGAGCGCAAGCAGCTCACAGGCCAGCAGACGATATTGTTTGTCGATGAGATTCACCGGTTCAACAAAGCGCAGCAAGACGCCTTTTTGCCGCATATCGAGGCAGGCACGATCATTTTGATCGGTGCCACCACCGAAAACCCTGGGTTCGAGGTAAATGCGCCTATCCTCTCGCGCTCCAGGCTTTTCAGGCTGGAACAGCTCACCGACCAGGATATAATTGAGATTCTGAAGCGAACGCTCACCGACGAAGATCGGGGTTTAGGTAAACTCGGTGTTCAAACCGACGATGGTGCGCTCGAACATATCGCAAAGAACTCTAACGGCGATGCCAGGGTTGCCCTGACTGCATTGGAAATTGCGGCAAACAGCATTGCCGGTGCAATTGAGGCTGATGTAAAAAGCGATACTGTACCTGGTGCTGGAGACAGTAAGAGCAAAGGCCCTAAAGTTACAAAGGGTAAGAAAGACGCTGTAGGTGTAAGCGCCGAAAAGACAACAGGTGCGAGCAACGGTATTGAGGATGGCGCGAGTCAACAAGCTGTACCACGAATAACGCTTGCGATAGCTGAAGACGCAATTAATAGGAAGCAACTTCAGTATGACAGGGCCGGTGATGCTCATTATGATATTATCAGCGCTTTTATTAAAAGCTTGCGCGGGAGCGACCCGGATGCCGCGGTTTATTACCTTGCGCGGATGCTTGAAAGCGGCGAAGATCCCAAATTTATCGCACGCCGCATGGTGATTTTTGCATCTGAAGATATTGGAAACGCCGATGTTCATGCGCTTCTTATAGCAATTGCTACGGTCGATGCCATTAACTTCGTCGGCATGCCCGAGGCGCGCATCAATCTCGCGCAGTGTGCAACATACCTTGCCAGCGCCCCTAAATCTAACGCTTCCTATGCGGCAATCAACGAGGCGATGCGCGATGTGCAAACCGAGCGCGTGGCCCCCGTCCCCAATCACTTGCGAAACGCACCGACGAAGCTTGCGAAAAAGCTCGGCCACGGCAAAGATTATAAGTATCCGCATAACTTCCCTGAGCACTACGTTGAGGAGAACTATCTGCCCGACAACCTAAAAGACAAGGTGTACTACCGCCCGAGCAATAATGGGTATGAAAAAACAATCAGGGAACGTTTGAACCGGCTTAGGAAGAAGCAGGTGTAGGTAAAATTAAAAGGCCCGTTGGAAAACGGGCCTTTTTTGTGTGTGATGTTCGTAATTAGCTTTGGAGCTCCCAAGCTATTACGGTAAGCCTCTGGTAAGAAGCTCATCGTTGTGGTTGTCGTACGAATTAGTATCGATTGGTCTACCAAAGCTATCAGTACCCCGTACAACTACATCCGTGTAATTACCTGCTGACGTAGCTCTCCATACAGTTGGGTTGTGGCAGTCTAAGCAGACGCTATCGAGATCATGTACGGCGAAGGCTGTCACCGGTTTTGGCCCAGTAGGTCCATCAGGATCTATTGATCTTGTTCCGCCAATACCGACCGGTGTACCGTCAAAGTTCAGACCAAAGAGGTCGTCTTTGAGCATCTTCCACCCCAACGTCCTGTGCGGCCAACTGAAGCCATCATCACCACATGTTGAGCCTGTACCAACCGATGTGAGGGTGCCGCTTGCATCATAGGTCATGGTAGCTGCAGCTGCGCTTTCCCGCCAGTTAGAATACCAGGCAATTGTGCGAGACCTCTTAAACATAAAGCTTGAATCATCGGTCAAGTCTCCAGGAACGTGCATATTATTGGGATCACCATCAATAAGCATGTTCAACGCGCCCATGGTTGTCTGCGTTTCCGCATACGTGGTTTGGCCTTGGACACCCGGGAACGTAAGATCATAACTGAGCCTATCGTGGGCGTTATCCGCGGCAAATCCGAGATTTGTGGTATATATTGCCGTTGATTTCCCACCGAGAGCTGTTGAGAAAAACGCGTAACTATGGCACCTACCACAACCGCTCGATCCCTTGTGGCAGTTTCTGCAGTGCGGTCCGAATACGTTTACATCCTCCGGATTGAACTGCATCTGCCTGCCGCAGTGGCGAGGGTTCTCATCGTGGCCGTAGCCTACATCGTAGCTGCCCTTCCAGTTGGTAGTATCGCCGACAACGTTATGGCCCTGGTTGTCACCAGATTGCATCTGGGCACGAAGCGCACGATCCTCACTGAAGAGCGGGGCTGGAACCGTCGATATACCGGTATTACCATCATGGCAGTCGGCACAGAACTCAGAGACTGTCCATACACCTGTGTGAGATGGTAATGACGCAAGGTAGGTGCGAGTGGTATATGCGGCTGTTCCGGTAGCTTCTTTAGCAATACCCATTGGGCTATTCCAATCGATAGGAATTTTATTGACAGGATACCCGTTGGTTCTATCATACTGGTGAAGCATACCCCCGGTAATCTGCCGAGTAGCCGGATCGGTATAGCCAAATACCATATCGCTGATTTCTTGACCGGCTACTATATCGGTGGTAACAATTGATCCTACTTGCCCTTCTGCATCGCCGACCTTGTAATAGTTAACCGTTTCACTATGTTCAGCGATTTCGCGGTCCGGGTTTTTAAGCAGCAACCAGCTACCCGACATGTAGAGAGGAACCGCTGATAGGTAACCGCTGGTCCATTGTCCAGTATCAATGTCCATACCCTTCTTATGGCAATCGACGCATATGACTTTGTGCCCGGGTTGGTCGCTTACGCTGTTATGTCCCGGGTTGATAATGCTGTAGTACCGTGTCTCTCCATTGTAGGCGAGCGTACTACTATAATTACCATTATCCGCCCATGCCATACCTTTTATGTTGCCTTGATTATCAAAACCCATCAGCCTTGCCGGGTTAGCATGCGGGCTATGACAGTCAAAGCACGAGAAACCACCCATGTAATAGTTAGGCGAAAACGCCGGGTAGGTATCATCAGGCGCTCTCCACTTGCCGTTGTCAATGCCGTAGCCCATAGTGTGGCCGACGTTATATTCAGTGGTATATAAATCATTGTTGTCCATCTGGATATTAAAGCCTGAGCCGGCACCGGTACCATGGCACCAGTCGCACGACTCAAACCTGGTATCGGAACGCAAGAGTTTGAATTTGCCGGCTGCACGGTGGACTGCATGGCACTCACGGCAACGGTGTGTTGAGGTGAGGTAGCCGCCGTGTGGACCCGAAATGAAGGTGTCTGGTAGATGCGTTGCGTCAACAGCATGCCCGTCTTTGCGGATTTGAGCACTGTCCACCACGTAATCCTGGGGATCATTGTAGTTATAGCCATCCACACCGTACGTATATGGGCTGTTCCAGGTACCGTATACATGTGTGCTTAAGCCATAACCATCCGAATAGACAAGGGAATCTACCTGCATACCTTGCACGTAGTCCTTGTAATCGCCGTTACCGTTCAGGTTAACCGTGCCTGATACTTTGTTGTATGTGTTGGCAACGATATTACCTTTCGTAGGATTCGGTGGATTACCGGGTAGTGTGTTGGGCTCAATCCGTGCAAAAGCGGTGCTCGACAAAGCAAGCAAGACTGCCAAAGCAACTAAAGCTATTAAGAGCTTCTTTGTCATCTGTTTCACCCCCTTTGCTGACAAACAAATTGCATCCTCTTTTTTTATGGGACAGTGCTTATAAACGATGGCATGCTAAAGCATTAACATCTACGATTTGTAACTTTTACGCATCTACTGAGCTTTCTGTTTCTTAAGGTTCGCATAACGGTTGGTGGATATTACTAAGATTATTGCGATTTGGTGCTTTGAGCCTTTTTAGCCTGCTTATACTTACTATTATCATCGTAATATTACTTTATTGTCAAGCTTTTGTAAACATTTTAGGCGCTGTATCTTGCTATGACATGTCTCTTATTCGCAAAGTAGTTTGTAACAGAACCAGGTATTGCTTATACCCTATTTTACATATTGCTAACTTGTTCTACTATGCGTCTTTGCCCTAAATATTACGAGCGGATTACCCCGGGTGGTACACCTGCAGGTCAAGGCACTCAAGATAGTGAAAGCTTTCACGATAAAATGTTTAAAATATTTCTCGTATGGTTGGCCCATCGTTATATTTTCGTGGCTCCGGTAATACATTTGCATAGTGATGCCATAAGAATTAAGGTACTATTCAGAGCAGTCGCCTAGTATATTCAAAAGAGGCTGCCGGTTATCAAATAGGCTTGAGTTTCTTTGGAGGTTAGGTTTTGAAAAAGCTTTAAGGTGGTATATATCCTTTTAAGTGCTTGGCAACCGACCGCCCGGTTGATGATCGTGATATAAAAACATATGGCACTCTGTGTAAGTATTTGAAGGAGGAATTTAATGGACGGAAAAACACTCGAAAATCTAAAACAGGCTTTTGCCGGTGAATCCCAGGCGAATAGACGTTACTTGGCGTTTGCACATAAAGCCGACGATGAGGGCTACGCCCAAGCGGCAAAGCTCTTCCGCGCGGCGGCCGATAGCGAGACAGTCCACGCGCTTAAGCACCTCAATGCAACCGGCTCTATCGGGGAAACAACGACGAACTTAAAGACGGCAATTGCCGGAGAAACATACGAGTTCGAGCAAATGTATCCGCCGATGATCGATGAAGCCGAAGCAGAAGGACAAACGGCGGCCAAGATAAGTTTTAGAAACGCAAACGTCGTCGAGAAAGAACATGCGTTGCTCTACCAGGCAATGCTTGATAATATGGAAAACCCGGAATTTGTCGATTACTATGTCTGCCAGGTATGCGGCCATGTTCACATTAACGAGGCGCCTGATAAATGCCCTGTTTGTGGTGCTGCAAAGAAAATGTTCAAGAAGATCGATTAGTAAAAGCGCAATCATAATCGGCAGCATAGCTGACCGGTTGAAGCATCCAGAGGGGGCCGTAATCGGCCCCTTTTCTTTTTAGTTTTTTTATCCGCAGTAATAGCGCGATGCATGCAATCCCAGCCCGTCTTGCATGCATACTTTCGTATCTTTCTTGCGTGCCGGAGTTTTCGATTTGAAATATCATGCCTACTGTGCGACAGTAGGCATCGATGAACGTTGAACATTACCGGCAGCTTGAATATGAGATAATTAACCTGGTTAGCACGCGCGGCCTAACCAATGCTGCGCTCGATCTCTTTCGCGAGTGCATTTGGGCATATTTTGCGGAGCACGGACGGGTGCTTCCGTGGCGCGAGACGGATGACCCTTATAAGGTTCTGGTTTCCGAGGTTATGCTGCAGCAGACGCAGGTACCGCGAGTACTCACCAAATACCGCGAATTCATCACCGCTTTCCCCGGTTTTGCCGAACTAGCCGCTGCCCCGCTTCGCGATGTGCTGCAAATCTGGCAGGGTTTGGGGTATAACCGCCGGGCAATAGCGCTCAAATCAGCCGCTGAGGCCGTAATGGAGAAGTTTAACGGCCATTTGCCCTCTGATTTTGATGCGCTCCGTTCGCTGCCCGGCATCGGCCCGGCAACCGCCGCTCAAGTCTTGGCGTTTGCCTTTAATAAAGCGGTACCCTATATCGAAACCAACATCCGGGCTGTGTATATCCACTTTTTCTTTAATGATAGAACCGACGTTAAAGACAAAGAGCTGATGCCGTTGATCGAGCACACGCTTGATACGGAGAACCCCCGTGACTGGTACTACGCGATTCTTGATTACGGGTCTATGCTTAAGAAAACGCGCGTAAATCCCAGTAGAAAAAGCGTCCATCATACCCGGCAATCCCCGTATGAGGGTTCGCACCGGCAGCTTCGTGCGAAGGCTCTGCGGGCGGTACTCGACCGCGGCAACGCGTCCTCGGCGAACGTTGCCAAGCAGCTTAAAATCGATAAGGAAAAGGCTCGACACGTGCTCGATGAGCTGGTTAAGGAAGGGTTTATTAAAGAATCAGGCGGCACGTATTCCGTAGAGTAATTAATATAGACATTCCCCTATCATTTGCGGCCGAAACTAACGCTTAGCTTGCTAATACTGCTGCTACCGGCAACACAATATTTCGACAACAAGCCATCAAATTATCTTTACTATTTTTGCATGAATTGCCTGAAAACAAAGATGCTTTGCTATACTTAAACTTATGAACGAACTTGCTGAAATGTTGCAAACTTCAAATTTCGCTGTGGCGTTTACCGGCGCCGGTATCTCTACGCTCTCGGGCATCAAAGACTTCCGAGGTAAAGACGGGCTGTACAAAGAAAAGAATGCCGACAAAATCTTCGACATCGATTATTTTTATGAAAATCCGGCATTTTACTACGGAGAGACCAAAGATATGATCTATAACCTCGACGCTAAGGAGCCGAGCCTCGTTCACACCGAACTTGCGCGGTTGGAAGCTAAGGGGATTATTAAAGCGGTCGTCACCCAAAACATAGACCTTCTACACCAGAAGGCCGGTTCGCAAAAGGTTATCGAGCTGCACGGCTCGCCGCAGGTTCATTTCTGCATATCATGCCAGCGCGAGTACGATTTTTGCGCGGTTGTTGGTAAGCTCGCCGCAGCAGATGTTCCGCTTTGCGATTCCTGCAACGGCGTGCTTAAACCCAAGATTGTCTTCTATGGTGAATCATTGCCATTCGAGGCCATAGAGGATGCCGTATCGTATATGTCGAGGGCCGATTTGGTGCTCGTTCTTGGCTCTTCCCTGGTCGTACAGCCGGCTGCATCTATGCCGCTATACGCGCTTGAAAGCGACGGCCGGCTCGTAATCGTAAACGATTTACCGACACCGCTTGATCCGTACGCCTCGCTTCGCTATGATGACCTGGCAGAAACCTTCACATTCATCAGCGAAAACATGTAATACTTTGCTGCATTACGCTGCCTCTAGGTGCTGGGCTTGCTACTTAATCACCTTGAGCTTCGGCCGTTTCACGGCGCTTATGGCATCGAGGTCTTTACGAAGCTCGAAAATCTCATCCCTCAGAAGCGCCGCTTGCTCGAAATCAAGCCGCTCTGCAGCAGAGCGCATCTCCTCTTCGATAGCCTGTATGATCGCCTCCAGCTCGCTCGGCGGCATCTTCTGAATGGTATCGCTATCATGGTGTGTCTTATACAACTTCCCGCTCTCTGCGACCGCCATTTGGATGATATCGGTAACAGCCTTACGGATTGACTGTGGCTCGATACCATGCTCGCGGTTGTACTCCATCTGCAGTTTACGGCGCCTGTTCGTTTCGTTTATCGCCCGCTTCATCGAATCGGTATAGGTATCGGCATACATGATAACTTGGCCGCTCACGTTACGAGCGGCACGCCCGATTGTCTGGATAAGCGAACGCTCGGAACGCAGGAATCCTTCCTTATCCGCATCGAGAATTGCAACCAGTGAGACCTCGGGCAGGTCAAGGCCCTCGCGCAACAGATTGATGCCGACTAGCACGTCGAACTCGCCAAGCCTCAGATCGGTTAATATCTTCACCCGCTCAAGCGTATTGATATCCGAGTGCAAGTACCGCACCTTAACGCCCATTTCCAGCAGATAATCGGTCAGGTCTTCGGACATTTTCTTGGTAAGTGTCGTAACAAGCGTTCGATCGCCTCGCTGCACGCGGTCGCGGATCTTGTCCAACAGATCGTCGATTTGCCCTTTCGTCGGCTGCACGATAACTTGAGGGTCGATAAGCCCGGTCGGTCGAATAATCTGCTCCGCTATGCGTTTTGAGTTTTCCATCTCAAAAGGACCCGGGGTCGCGCTTACAAAAACAATCTGGGGTACCTTAGCAATAAACTCTTCAAATTTTAGCGGCCGGTTATCCACCGCCGACGGCAAGCGAAAACCGAAATCGACCAGTGTCTGCTTGCGCGACCGGTCGCCGTTATACATGCCATTGAGCTGCGGTACCGTGATATGCGACTCGTCGATGAGTACTAGCAAGTTTTTCGGGAAGTAATCGATAAGCGTATCCGGCGCCTCACCCGGCGCTTTGCCTGAAAAGTGGCGCGAATAGTTCTCGATGCCGTTGCAGTAGCCGACTTCTCGAATCATCTCGAGGTCGTATTTCGTACGCTGTTCCAGACGCTGTGCCTCGAGCAATTTGCCCTGGTCGCGAAGCTCAAATAACCGTTCGTCCAGCTCGTCGGCAATAGAAATCAGTGCCCGCTCGATCTTCTCTTCGATAGTTACGAAGTGGGTCGCCGGGTATACCGACATATGATCGTGCTCGCTCAACAACTCGCCGGTCAGCGGGTCGATTGTAATAATTCGCTCGACAGTATCCCCGAAAAACTCGATACGGATCGCTATCTCATCGTATGCCGGAAAAACCTCGAGGACATCGCCCCGTACCCTGAACGTGCCGCGCGAAAAGTTGATGTCATTGCGCTGGTATTTGATCTTAACCAGTTTCTTGAGTATCTCGTCGATGTTGTAGTCCTCGCCCACCGTTAAGAATACGGTGGTCGACTTGTAATCCTCCGGAGAACCCAAGCCGTAAATGCACGAGACGGACGCTACGATTATTGCGTCTCGCCTCGTGAAAAGCGAACTCGTCGCGGCATGCCTAAGCTTATCGATCTCCTCATTGATAGAGGAATCCTTCTCGATATACGTATCAGTATGCGGGAGGTATGCTTCAGGCTGGTAGTAATCGTAGTAGCTCACGAAGTATTCGACCGCGTTAGTCGGGAAGAAATACTTAAACTCGTTGCAGAGCTGCGCGGCAAGCGTCTTGTTCGGCGCAATTATAAGCGACGGCCTGCCGATATTTTCTATAATTTTTGCCATTGTATATGTCTTGCCCGAGCCGGTAACGCCAAGCAGCGTTTGATAATCGATGCCGGCAGATACACCGTCAACGAGGGTTTTGATTGCGTTTGGCTGGTCGCCTTTAGGCTCGTAGGGGGCTTCAATCTTAAAACTACTCATAACAGTGTATTTTACGGGATTTTGCGCAAATTTGCACTTAGTAAGAGGTTGTGTGGTAGGTGATAACCTACTTTATGTGAAATGAGGGGTAAAACTAGCTGGCTCGTGAACCGCTACCACCGGGTTTAGCAGGACCTTTAGTAACTGGCTTATTGCGAGCGCTCTTGCGCTCTTTGGCCCGTTTGCGGGCTTGCTCTTCCAGCTGCTCGCGTTGTTGGCACTGCTTTTCGTGTGCTTCATAGCGATGCTGCTCTTCGGCCACGAACTTCACCAGTTTTTGCTGATCTTCCGAGCTTATCTGGCTAAATTTGATTCCAAGCTGATACTCGCGCGAAGTTGCATTTCTGACCGTACAATGGACGACTTTGCCGGCCGCGATGATTTTGTTTTGACGGCTTAACAGCTCAATCTCAATTTGTACGGTGTTTCCGAGGTGTATGGGGTTTTTCGCGTATACATTGACACCAATGCCGCTGCCGCTTATATCGTACACCTGCATGCACTTATAGCGGCTGTTACAGCGGTCGAACTGCAATCTAAGTACTATGCCGCTATCGATCTTAACCCTGGGGAAGATTCTTCGCTCGGCTTTTTGGATAGGGCCGCTTGGTGATGCCGCAACTATCTCGCCTTTCTCGCTTATGCCGATAATGCGGGCAGGGATAAGGCAGCTTCCTTCTTCGTTGGCAAGCACTATGCTGATCGGCAGGCCGACTTCACAGTTTTCGGTCAGGGGTTGGTCAATAGCCTTACAGATGATGGTCTTATCGGCCATCGCCATTGAAATCCTGTAAAGAGCGCTCGTGCCGCCAGACTCTATTTTGACCACAGTGCCGGGCCTCACGAGCTCGGCAAATTCCGGTCATATTTTACTTTCGTGCATATTGGAAGCTGCATTTGATGCTAAAGCCATAGTAATATATCCATCGTCACCTTGGCGGTTATGCTTAAGCATTAACATGTATGCTTTAACGGTTTGTTTACTATTTATCGAGGCGATTTGCGCGGGAAGACAGGTTATCAAACTCTCCGGGGTAGAGTTTTTCGTACATTTTTTGCGCGCTCTTTACTCTTACGATAAATGCGCGGGTTTCCTCGAAGGGAATATTTGCTACCATGTCGTCTATATTGCCGGTACCTCGCTCTTTCAGCCACCGATCTACGTTCTTATAACCCGAATTGTATGCTGCCAAAGCCAGTTTCTCGTTATTATATTTCGTGCTCAAGTACCTGAAATACCAGGTGCCCATGTCTATACTGGTGATCGGATCGTCTAGAGTGATTTGAGCATCCGCCTTGCCCTGCTTATTTGCAATCCACTTACCTGTCGCCGGCATGATCTGCATAAGGCCGATAGCGCCTGCACCCGATTCAGACGATGGGTTGAATTTGCTTTCGACATAAATAATGCCGCATACGAGGTACGGATCGATGGAGTACTTTTGACTCGCCTCCATTATCGATGTTTCATATTCAAGCGGATAGAGTACGCGGTCCCAGTCCAGAGGAAATGCCTTCTGAAACCAGACCAGACCTACCGTTACTAATATAATGACAATCGCAATAGCGCGTAGTAATCTCATTGCTACTTCCTAAGCCACGATGAATTCTAGTTTAATGGCAGTCTTATATCTGCCTCCACATATTACTCGCAGTGTGTGCTTGTAATGCGGCGCCATAAAGCATCAACCGCCGTCTTTAAGGTTTCGAGCGATCCATTGTTCTCAATAATAACATCCGCCTCGTGCTGAAGCGCCTCTTTATTCCCCTGCGCCTCGATTCTTGCCTCGGCCTCTTCTTTTGACAAGCCTTTTTGTAGAAGACGCTCGCACCTGATATGCCTGGTTGCCGTAACTATAACGACGAGAACACAGCGGGCATGATATCCCACCTCGATAAGAAGCGGCACATCAAGGACTACAACCTGGTCGTCACCGTATTCGGCCTCCATGCGTTGAAGCCGCCGGTCGATCTCGGTCATAACCGCCGGGTGAACGATTTTGTTAAGAGCCTCACGCTTTTGGGGATCTTCAAATACTATCTTCCCCAGTTGGCGCCGCTTTATGGCGCCGCTTTTATCAACGATGTCCTCGCCGAACCGCTCGACGATTTCACTAAAAGCGGGTTGACCGCGCTCAACCACCTCGCGGGCGATGTTATCGGCGTCGATAAGCAACGCACCCTTGTCTCTAAGAAGTGCGGCTACCGTTGATTTGCCCGATCCTATTGATCCTGTTACGCCAATGATCTTCATACTAATCAATCCGTCCATACTACCTAAACAATGGGTCCGTTAACGTAAAAGATGGGCTCTGTCTTACAGAGCCCATCTTAAAGAATACCGTAAATGGCAAAGGTTTTCACCATGCCGGCCGTAATCGGCTGTAAATTTTACGCGCTTTTTGCGCCTATTCTGCTGCTGGAGCTTTCTTTGAATGCTTCACTTTCATTTGCTGCAGAACCACTTCGAGCGAGTCCGGATCGGCGGCAACTCCATGCTCGACGATTTCAGCATCCTCTGCCACGGCTTCCTCAGCTTCCACTTCAGTGGCTTCCCCGGCAGCAGCTACTTCGGCGATATCTTCGATTGCGTCCGCAGTAGCGGCTTCTTGCTCTTCAGCTGCCACAACTAGCTCAACTGCTTCCGCCACTTCTACTGTTTCGGCTACTTCGGGCTCTTCGACTTCAGCTTCGACGAGCACCTCAGTTTCAACCTCAATGGTCACTTCGACTATTTCCTCTGCAGATACTTCTTCAACAACTTCGGCTTCAATTTTTTCCTCAACCGGAGCGTCCTGCGTCTGCTTAATGCTTAAGCTAATTCTTCTCTTATCGAGGTCGATGCCGACGATCTTGCTGTCGACCAGCTCGCCGGCCTTAACAACCTCTTCCGGCATTTCGACGTGACGATGCGAAAGCTCGGAGATATGGATAAGGCCTTCGAGGCCTTCCTCAAGCTCGATAAACGCACCAAACGGCACGATTTTGGTTACTTTGCCGTTAACAATCTTGCCGACCTCATACTTGCCTGCTTTTTCTTTCCACGGGTCTTCCTGTGTTTGGCGTAGGCCAAGTGAGATACGCTCGCGATCTAATTCAACGCTCAAAACCTGAACGTTAACATCGTCGCCGACCGCTACGACTTCAGATGGATGGTCGATGTGATTCCAGCTCAACTCGGAGATATGGATAAGACCGTCGATCCCGCCAAGGTCGACAAAGGCACCGAAATCGACGATGCTTGAAATCTTACCTGAGAGAACTGCGCCTTGAACGATTTTCTCGAGAATTTTGCCCTTCTCGTGCTTCTTCTCTTCTTCGAGAACGGCGCGGCGGGAAAGTACGACGTTGTTCCTGTTGCGGTCCATCTCGATAATCTTACACTCGAGATCTTGGCCCATAAACTGGTGAAGGTCTTTAGTGCGCTTGGTATCTACGAGAGATGCCGGTAAGAAACCCCTAAGACCGATGTCAAGAATTAAACCGCCCTTGACGACTTCAATAACGATACCTGAGATCTTTTCGCCGGATTTCGAAATTCCGTCGATTCTCTCCCAAGATTTCTCGTAATCCGCTCTCTTCTTAGAAAGAATCAGGCGTCCGTCCTTGTCTTCTTTTTGAAGGACGAGCGCCTCGATGTGGTCACCCACTTTTACAATATCATGCGGATTGGCGTCTGCCCTGATCGATAGCTCGCGTACAGGAATCGCGCCTTCCGATTTGTAGCCGATATCGACGAGCACCTCGTCTCGATCAACTTTCACGACCTCGCCGGTGACGATGTCTCCATCATCAAAGACCTTAATGGTCATGTCGTAATCTGGTACGAGCATCCCGTCCTCATTAATGGTCATGTAGCTCTCGTGCACTTCAACTGATTCTTTTTCGGACATTAATAGAAAACCTCCCAATTAGAGCGCCTCATAAAAACAAAAAATCCACCGGAGGTGGTTGCTAGTGAGCCTTTATGTGACTATGGATTCGCTCTCTCGAGCTGCGGAAAAGTCCTCCTTGGCTATCGTGCCTGCAAATTACGCTTTTCCTTTCTATCCATGCGACCGGGGCCGCTTGACTAGCAACTATGCCTCTAGATGAAACGCTCTATACTTTAATTGCTCTTATAGCTTAAGTGAAATCCTGCGATTTGGCAATGTGCATTTGCGAATTAATACTATTAGTTTACTAATTTACTTCGCATTTTTCCAGTTTATACCCATCGCAACATCAATTTTCAACTTAACATCGAGCGGATAGGCGTTTTCCATGAGTAGTCTGATGAGCTTTTCGGCGCGTTCGCGCTCGTTCTCCGGCACCTCAAAGATGAGTTCATCGTGCACCTGGAGCACCATTTTTGTCTGCAATTCTTGTTCGGCGAGCTGTTTGTCGATGCGCACCATGGCGAGCTTGATTATATCTGCCGCAGTTCCTTGCAGCGGTGCGTTAACCGCAAAGCGCTCACCCAGACTACGTAAATTATTATTAGTGCTCTTGAGCTCCGGGATGTACCTACGGCGCCCGAGAAGCGTCTCGACATAGCCGCATTTGCTCGCCTCGGCGATGGTTTTTTGAATAAATTCTTCCACTTTCGGCAAGCGCTCGAAGTAGCGGCTTATGAACTTGCGGGCATCGCCGACCGACATACCGAGGCGCTCGGAGAGGCCGAATGGGCTCATGCCGTAAAGCACGCCGAAGTTGACCACCTTTGCTATGCGGCGCATCTGCGAGGTAACCTGCTCCGGTTGAACGCCGAATACTTCAACGGCCGTGGCCTCATGGATATCGCGGTCTTCCTGAAATGCCTTTATAAGCACCGGTTCGCCGGAATAATGCGCCAAAAGCCTGAGCTCGATCTGCGAGTAATCGGCGGAAAGAAATACATCGCCCCGGTTCGTAGGGATAAACGCCTCGCGAATGCGCTGCCCCAGTTCGGTTCGCACCGGGATGTTTTGCAGGTTGGGGTTGCTGCTTGAGAGGCGTCCGGTGGTTGTTACCGTCTGGTTGAACGATGTATGAAGCCTGCCGTCATCCGGGCTGATAATCTTCGGCAAAGCATCGATATAGGTTGATTTCAGTTTGGCGAGTTCACGATAGGCGATAATCTTCTCGACGATCGGGTGCACGGTGAGGAGCCTGTTGAGCACGTTGGCGTCGGTCGAGTAGCCGGTCTTGGTTTTCTTCGACTTCGGCAACCCGAGCTTTTCAAACAGGATAAAACCCAGCTGCTGCGGTGAGTTTATATTAAACTCCTGCTCAGCGAGCGAGTATATTTCATTCTCTATGTTTTCGAGGAATAGGTCGACTTCTTTGGCAAGGTCTTCGAGGTAGTCGATATCCAGACCGACACCCTGGTGCTCCATCGTTGCAAGCACGGGAACGAGCGGCATCTCTACCTCTTCGAATAGCTTGATCTGCCTTTTCTCTTTGAGCTGCTCTTCGAGCTTGTCTTTAAGCTTGTAGCTGGCGATTGCTTCATGAGCGAAGCGGGCGCGTATATCGTCATCGGGAATGGATGCACCTAGGTGAATAGCTGCAAGCTCGGCTATCGGATAGTCAGACCGCTCAGGGTTGAGTAGATAGGCGGCGATCATCGTATCAAACGAGAAGCCTTCGGGTTTTATGCCTTCATTCCAAAATGTAAGCAGGAGCGTTTTCACATCGTGCGCGATCTTTGTTACGGCTCTGTTTTCCAGATACGGTTTGAGGGTTGATAGTGCATGGTCGAGCGCTATACCGCTCTCGTTTTGTGGTTCTAAGTCGAAAAGGCGACCTTCATTACCGGCGCTTTCATTCCTTGTGATAACGTATGCTTTATCATCAACAGCTACTGCAAAAGCTTCGATGCGCTTGTCGATGTTGCCGGTGCCGCTCGTAAGAATCGATACGGCGAACGATGTAGCGACATCAAGTTCGGCGGTAAGCTTATCGAGCGCAGCCTGATTGGTTATATCTACCGGTTCGCTCGCAAGCTGAACGCTGCTTTTTACCTCGATCTCTGGTATGCCGCGAGAGTCGGCTGATGAGCCCGTGTTACCGCACACCGCACCTTTTATACCCTTGTTTACCTGCTTTAAAAAGCGGTCAAGAAGGCTGAAGAACTCCAGATCGGAAAAGACCGCACGGATTTCCTCTTCATTCCAGTTACCGAGCAAGCACTCGTCATAATTGACTTCAATTGGAACGTCACGCTCCATCGTCGCCAGGCGTTTCGAGAGTCGCGCCTCGTCGATGTGCTCCGAGAGCATTTCGCGCCAGCGTTTGTTTTCTATTGAATCGAGGTTATCCAGGATGTTCTCAAGGTTTCCGTACTGCTGTATGAGTTTGGCCGCAGTTTTTTCGCCGATACCGGGCACGCCCGGGATGTTATCCGACGGATCTCCTTTAAGCGCAAGATAGTCGACGACCTGCTCGGGTGTGACGCCGTACTTCTCTTCGACCTTCTCGCGATCGTAAACAACGATATCGGATATACCTTTGCGGGTGGTCATGATCTTGATGTGGTCGTCGACGAGCTGGAACGCATCCCGGTCGCCGGTCACCACAAAGACTGTGTCGTCTTCCGCTTCGGCTCTTGAGGCGAGGGTGGCCAGGATATCATCCGCCTCAAATCCGTCCATCTCGAAGATGGGGATGTTAAGCGCCTTTAGGATGGACTTGACCACCGGGAACTGGCTGATAAGCTCGTTCGGAGCGGGGGCGCGGTGCGCTTTGTATTCTTCAAACTCTTCATGGCGGAACGTGGGAGCGGCCCTATCGAACGCCGCAATAACGACGTCGGGTTTTTCATCTTTTAGAAGCTTAATAAGCATACTGGTAAAGCCGTACGCTGCGTTTGTGACCTGGCCTTTTGAGTTGGTAAGCGTCGTAGGCAAGGCGAAAAAAGCCCTGTACACCAAGCTATTGCCGTCAATTAGGATAATTTTCTTTTTCAAGCGCGAGTCTGTCCTTTTCTGCGTATTATAACTAATTTTACTGTTTATCAAGGGTGAGGGCAAATTTTCAGTGGGGATGGAGTGTCCGATTCAACGGCGTTATGTGCTGGCACTGCACTCTACCTAGCATAAAATATGACTCTTATTAAAACGATCTGCTGTATTACATTGCGCGTAGTCGCTAACTTGTGTAACATGGACGTAACATTGCCGTAACTTGTTTGTAACATGCCGGAAACATGTATGTAACATATAGTCACAGAAGCCCCTTAATAAAACATACAAAGGAGTGTAAAGAATGAATCTTCAACGTCCGAATTCTAACGACGCTACGATGACGTCTAACAGGTCACGAAGCGTTGTTCCCGGTTCAGGCCTGTGTACTCGATGCGAGGATGGCTGCCGGGGAAACTGCGAGGTTTTCAAGTCCTCGTTCCGCGGTAGAGAGGTAATCTACCCGGGCCCGTACGGTATGATTACCGCCGGTGGCGACAAAGAGTATCCGGTCGATTACTCGCATCTCAATATCATGGGATACGCGTTCGGTGCCAAAGGCCTTCCTGAAGGACAAATCGGCGATCCTGACAACACGCTCTTCCCTATGGTTAACACCGAGACACAGTACGGCGTAACCAACAAAGTGAAGATGCGCATGCCGATCTTTACCGGAGCCCTTGGCTCGACCGATATCGCCCGCGTCAACTGGGAGCACTTTGCTGCTGGAACAGCTATTTCCGGAATCTCCCTCGTCTGCGGTGAGAATGTTTGCGGTATCGACCCAAATGCGGAGTTTAAAAACGGTAAAGTTGTTGAGTCTCCGGAGATGCGTCGTCGTGTGGAAATCTATAAGAAATGGAACGAAGGTTACGGTGACCTTATCGTTCAAATGAACGTTGAAGATACGCGCTTTGGTGTAGCTGAGTATGTTATGGATAAGCTCGGCGTTGAGACGATTGAGCTCAAGTGGGGACAGGGCGCCAAGTGTATCGGCGGCGAGATTAAGATCAACTCGCTTGAAAGAGCACTTGAGTTGCAGAAACGCGGCTATCTTATAACCCCCGACCCATCGATTGAGGCAAATCAGAAGGCATTTAAAGACGGGGCGATCAAACAATTTGAGCGTCACTCACGCCTCGGCTTTATCGACCAGGAAGCGTTCATGCGTGAGGTCGACCGCCTGCGTGAACTCGGTGCAAAGCGTGTCAGCTTAAAGACCGGCGCATATCCTATGCGCGAGCTTGCTATGGCGCTTAAATGGGCATCGGACGCCAAACTTGACCTCGTTACGATCGACGGCGCTCCCGGCGGTACCGGCATGAGCCCGTGGCGTATGATGGAAGAGTGGGGCGTTCCAACGTTCTACCTGCAAGCAATGACCTATGAACTCGTCGAGCGTCTCCGTGAAAACGGTGCGTTTGTTCCTGATTTAGCTATGGGCGGCGGCTTCTCAGCCGAGGACCACATATTTAAAGTCCTTGCAATGGGCGCGCCGTACTTCAAAGCGGTCTGCATGGGCCGCGCGCTTATGATTCCCGGTATGGTCGGCAAGAACATCGGCCTCTGGCTCCAGGAAGGCGCCGCAAGCCTGCCTAAGTCGGTCGCACAGTTCGGCTCGACAATGGAGGAAATTTTCGTAAGCTACGAAGAGCTTGTTGCAAAATACGGAAAAGACACGGTTAACAAGATGCCATCCGGCGCAATCGCAATCTATACTTTTGCCGACAAGCTTAAAGTCGGCTTACAGCAGCTCATGGCCGGTACCAGAAACTATTCGATACCGTCCGTCAGCCGCAGGGACCTCATGTCGCTCACCGAAGAAGCTGCGCAGATATCCGGTATACCGTACGTCATGGATGCATATCGCGAGGAAGCATTCAGAATTATCGACGGTCAGGCGTATTCCGAGATTATTGCCGATTTAGACCTCATGCTGTAGACTAGGGGTTGATCGCAGGTTCTCTTAGCGGTTCTTGGGCAACAATAAAAAAGGCACCGGATATCCGGTGCCTTTTTGTTATCTGCATAACCGTATGTTGACGTGCTTAGAGTATCTCTAAATAACGCTTTAGCTCATACTCCGTGACCTGCGCCTTATAGCTATCCCACTCAGATCTCTTATTGCGGAGCAGGTACTCGAAGACGTGCTCGCCAAGCGCTTTATGCATAAGTTCGCTCTTCTCCGCGAGCTTTATTGCTTCGTTAAGATCCTCAGGTAATGTAGTAATACCTGCGGCGCTACGCTCTTTTTCGGTCATTTCGTAGATGTTATCGCTCGCTTCGGGCGGTAGCTCGTATCCTTTCTCGATACCCTCGAGACCGGCTGCAAGCATGACCGAAAACGCGAGATACGGGTTACACGCCGGGTCGGGACTTCTCAATTCAACCCTGGTTGCAGATTCCTTGCCCGGCTTATACATCGGAACGCGCACAAGCGCGCTCCGGTTGCGGCGGCTCCAGCACAAATAAACCGGCGCTTCATAACCGGGAACCAGGCGTTTATAGCTGTTTACCCATTGGTTGAGAACAAGCGTGATCTCCGCTGCGTGCTTCAGGATACCGGCGATATACGCTTTGCCGACATCGGATAAGTGCGCCGGGTCGTGCTCGTCATAGAACGCGTTCGAATCACCCTTGAAGAGCGACTGGTGAACGTGCATACCGCTGCCGTTTTCCCCAAAGATCGGTTTCGGCATAAAGGTTGCATAGACTCCGTTTACCTGGGCGATTTCTTTTACCGCCAGACGATATGCCATTACGTTATCGGCCATAGCCAAAGCATCGGTATAGCGAAGATCGATCTCATGTTGGCTCGGGGCGACCTCATGGTGTGAATACTCGACCGTGATCCCCATACTCTCGAGCGCGAATATCGTTTCACGCCTGTACGGCGTCGCGAGATCGAGCGGTGTGAGATCGAAGTACCCGCCTTTATCAACCACCTCGGTGCCGTTTGAATCCTTAAAATAGAAGAATTCGAGCTCGGGGCCGACATACATGGTATAGCCCATAGCTGCGGCTCTATCGAGGTTCTTCTTCAATACATGGCGCGGGTCGCCATCGAACGGCGAACCGTCCGGTTGCTGTATATCGCAGATCATTCGCGCCACGTTGGTCTCCCCCGACCACGGAAGCAGGGTAAATGTGTTTGGATCCGGTTTCGCAACCATATCCGACTCTTCGATGCGGGCAAATCCTTCAATAGATGATCCGTCAAAGCCCATGCCCTCTTCAAACGCCGTTTCAAGTTCAGCCGGACTTACCGCAAAACTCTTTAGGAAGCCTAGAACATCGGTAAACCAGAACCTGATAAACTTAACGTCCTTTTCCTTTACTTGCCTCAATACATACTCTTGATCTGTTCTCACGCCCACATAACACCTCAATCACTAAGTAGTGGAAACTAGGCAACTTCTATTATGCAAGATAATCAATAGCGGGTCAAAATACTTTGAATTCTCCGTGGGCTATTTAAAGTCTGACTACTGTCCGTCGAGGATTTGTAGCTCTAAACCACTACGACTCGTGTCTTTAAAACCACAGCTTTTATAGAACTCAATCGCCGGGGCCTCGCTTTTATCCACGATCAACGTCACCTGCTTGAGCCCCTTTTCTGCTGCTATGGCTTTGATGTGCGATGTTACTTGCCGTCCGCTTCTTGGGTTTCTGTACTCGGGGGGAATATAGAGGCTTTCTATGCACCCGCACCTGCCTCCTTGAACGGCGCTAATTAACAGATGCATGATTAACATTCCTATCGTTTGCTCGCCGTCACGGATCACATAGAGAGTCGCAATATCGGGGTTCCACATTATAGATATAAGCGCTTTAGCTCGGCATTCATAGCCAAACTCTTGTTCGTTTTCAGCGTTGCTTCGCTTACTTATTATGCTAACCAAATTTCGTAAATCGTTCTTTTCCGCGGTGTCTAATCGGATGTCTGGCTGCATCTCGTATTTCCAATCGTTATGTTGCCGTGCATTGCCTTTATCTGTCTCTGCTCTAATTATGTTGCGGTGTTTAACCACATACTGTTGGTACCCCCGACGTAGTAACTTTAGTCAACAAACTGCATTTTATTATAGCATAGCGTTTGGTTTTCATACGAGTATATAGTATTAGGTTTTGCTATTAAAGCAACTTTTTGCTTCCATTTTAAGGCAAAAAGATTGGTCGACAAGTAATTATAAGTGCCTCTTATTTACCGGTTTGCAGCTATTATAAGAATCTACTATTTGTCACTCGTTTATCTTATAAGCATAGTTTATAGTATGCTTCCTCTTAATATAATATATGCTTATACTACCGGATATTAAAGCATGTAACAATAAGTAATACTAATGCAAAGAGATATTCGTGATGGGTGTTTAGATATAATACCTGGTCGCGAGAGCATCAATTTTCTTGCGGGCATCCTTTAGCTCGAAAAACAGTTCGTCTCGAGAGCCGAATTCGAAGAAGCGGGCGGTAACGTCGGCTAGTTCGGAGTTGGGTTTGAGCACATGCTCGTCGTTAATCCTTCGCAACGTGTCGATTGTCCGCATAAACGCATACGTATGGCTGAGGTAACGTTTTGCGTCGGCGTTGATTATGCCGTGTTCTGTGAGCCGATTCAGCGCAGTGGTCGTACGATGCGTTATAATATCCGGATGCTGGGAGGCATGTTTGAGCTGAAGATATTGGATTAGAAACTCGATCTCCTCAACCCCACCGGGGCCGAGCTTTATGTCGTAACCGGACGATTCTCTCGATACTTCCTGTATAATTCTACGGCGCATGGCCCGCATATCGGCACCGTTATTCTCCCCACCCCTGAGCGTTATAGCCTGCTTCTTTAATTTATTGAACGCGCGTATGAGGCTTCTGTCGCCGGCGATCGAGCGGGCTCTTAGAAGCGCCTGTATCTCCCACGGGTGAGCCGCTTTAAGGTAGTAGTTCCTGTACCCTTCAATAGTATTCACGAGAATGCCTTTTGAGCCATCGGGCCTGAGCCGCATATCGATCTCATAGACGATGCCGCGATCGGTGTATTCAGCGAGGAATTTTATGAGTTCTTCGGCTAATCGCTCGGCCTCAGGATTATCGGCGATAAATATAAGGTCGAGGTCGGAGCCGATATTCATCTCGGCGGCGCCAAATTTTCCGAGCCCGATAACAGCAAAGCCATTGTTGCCACCCAAGTGCTGCAAAACTGTGCGCACAATTGTTGATGCCTGTATGCTGAGCTTATCGGAAAGACCGTCTATGTCGAGGATCCCTTTCAGGAAGAGTAACCCCGCGCGCAACTCCTCGATTGTTTTAAACTCGCGCACTGAGGCCATGGGGTCACGGCTGTACTCGAGCATACCGGCGAGACGTTCTTTTACGGCTGCGTAGTCCATGCGGATGTCGGGATATTCGAAGATGCTCTCGAGATTATCCAAACTGAGCAGGGCGCGAGAGAAATACTTGCTGTCGGAGAAGGTTCGTATGATGATTTCTACTGTGTCCGGACGTGTGGAGAACAGGTCGATATATGACTCATGCTCGCCGACCTTTTGAATAAAAGTGGTAAACATGCTAAGCGCCCGGTCTTTGTTTTCGACTCGCAGGCTTTCATCAAGGAACATAGGGATCGATTTTCTGAGAAGCGTGCGCTCTCTGATGGTTTTCTCAAATTGCACCTGCTCGTTGAGCGCCTTGATATTATTAAGCGCCTGATCGGGATTTTTAAAGCCCTTGAACGCAAGATAGTCCCGGATCTCATTGTCGGCAAGCTCGTCCTCCAGAAATACGTCTGTTTCATGCTTGATCTCGGGGCCGCCGAGCAGCGAGTTATACATGTCGCGCACCATAAGGCGCTTGAGCTTAAGCTCGGACAAGAATTCTTTCTGACCGCCGAAGTTGAGTTTGCGAGCAACAATATCAAGCTCATCCGGTTGCGCGGGAAGCGTATGCGTTTGCAGATTATCTCTCATTTGGAGCACGTGCTCTACATGCCGCAAGAACAGATAACTCTGGGCAAGCGTGTCTACGTCCTCGTCTATGAGGAATCGTTCTTGAAGCAGCTCTTTAAGCGCGATATGGAGCTGATGCGTGCGCAAACGTTCGCGCTCTCCCCCGTAGAGAAGCTGGAATGTTTGTATGAAAAACTCGATCTCGCGGATACCGCCGTAGCCACGCTTGATATCGTTTGCGTCAAACACGGTATCGATCTTCTTTTTAAGCTCTCGGATCTCTTCTATCTCATAGAAATCCGAGGAACGGTGCCAGATAAACGGTGTGATCGCTTCGATTAAATTCCGGCCGAGAGTAATGTCGCCGGCTATAGGGCGGGCGCGTAAAAGCGCCATGCGCTCCCAGGTTTGTCCCCACGATTCGTAATACATAGCATACGCATCTTCTGAAAGCGCGAGCTCCCCTTTGCGCCCGTTCGGACGCAGGCGCAGATCTACGCGATACGCAAAGCCATTCTCGGTTTGGGCTTGCAGCAGATTGGTAAGCGTTTCGGTGAGCCGGCAATAATACTCGTGCGGCTCGATTCTGTTTACAAGCAGGCCGTTTGCCGAGATGGTGCCGGTCGAGAGACCGTCGCTTGATTTATAGACGGCCATAATGTCGATGTCGGAGCTGTAATTGAGCTCTCCGGCGCCGAGTTTGCCGAGTGCCAGTATGCAGTACGAATTGTCGTCAAGCATACCAAAGCGCTCGCGAATCATTGCGTGCGAGAGATCGAGTGCGATTTGGGCGATAGCCTCCGCAAGCTCGCTGAGCTCGAACATGCACAGACTGATATCCGTCAAGCCCATGATGTCGCGAAGTGTTATTCGCAGAAGATAGCGGTACTTGATATCGCGCACGAACTTAAGTGCGTTCTGTTTGAAGCTGTGCGGTAATGGCGTAGCGGCTTTAGGCATGCTCCCGGTGCCGGTTTGGGTGCTGCTGTTATTAACAAATCTTGGTGCGTCAGTTTTAGTGCCGCTGCCGTTTGGTGAGCCAACAAGTCGCATGATGGGTTCTGACCGCGATGATGACATGATATAGTCTCTTAGAACCGGTTGGTTCATTGCGAGCAGCGCTTCTACAAGATCGTTTGGATGTGTAAACGAATATTCGGCGAGAAACTGGCTGTACGCAAACAGCCTGGCGATGGCGCCAATACTGGATGAGTTCCTTTCAAGAACGTCAGGCGCGGATACCGCAAACCGCTCCAGGTTTTTAAACGCCCGCTCGGGGTCAGGTGTTAATTCAGCTGCTTGTTTAAGTGCTGCATCCATAATCATTTCTATCGGCACCTTAAGATAGTTGCAGAAGTATCACCTCGATATTATAGACTATGTAAGCTGGTGGTTGCGAATTGCGCATGTGAATCATCGAGTGCAATTCCGGTTATTCCATTACCGGCAGCATCATTACCGATTACTGCCTGATTTCTTATTGCCGGTTACTTCTTATCGAGCATACGAACGACCATATATGCGGCTTCGCTGCGGGTCGCAAGATTGCTCGGCCTGAACGAGCGATCTGTGTAACCGGTGATAATGCCGCCCGATGCGCATGAGTTGATGTACTCTCGTGCCCAATGCCCGTCAATGTCGGTAAGTTCGCTGGTGCCCCGCTTGAGGCTGAGAATAAGCGCAACGATTTTTGCGATTTCGGCTCTTGTTATGGTGTATTTCGGCCTGAATGTGCCGTCCGGGTAACCGGTGAGCACTCCGTGCGCTTTGGCGGTCCCGATGTAACGGAAGGCCCAGTTATCGCTGGTGCAATCTGAAAACGACGCGTGTGATGTGTCTTCGAGAGCCCAACCCATTGCAAGAACAACCATTTTTGCAAATTCGGCGCGCGTAATGTTTTGATTGGGCTTGAATGTGCCGTCGGTATAGCCGCTAATCGCCCCAATCGCTACCAGGCGTGTTGCGGCTTGTTCACATGCCGAACCGGGTGTAACATCGCGAAAAATTCTCTCACCCTTGACTGCTGTAAGCGACCCGTCCACCTGAGCTGATGTGCCGCTGTGGTCACCGCCCTTGCTCACGGCGGTGACAGTATAGGTGTATACCACACCGGCTTTTGCTGAGGCATCCTGGTATTCGGCTACAGGCAGTAGGACAGTATTGAGCCTGGCAAAGCTGGTGCTTCCCTTTAGGGCTCGGTATACGATATACCCGGCCAGATTTGCTTCGGTGTTATCATCCCACTCAAGCGATATAAGTAAATCGGTTGATGACGCCCTTAAGTTTTTTGGGGCCGCAGGCGCACTATCGAGATTGCCGGCGCTGCTACCGCCGCCACCGTTATTACCGCCTCCGTTCCCCGATGGGGGCGTTACGGGCTGTTTTCCGGTTTTAAACGTAAAGGTGTAAATGCCCCACGTCTCGTCCTGTTCATTAAGAAGCCCGCGGTAGGTGCGGCCGGCAACGTCAGCTACGGCGTTGACCGGGATAGATATAGTGTACGTGGTTTCTTCTGCGAGGTTTGCATTAGGATCGATTGCCAGTATTGCCGGATTACTTGTATCTACGGTTTTACTCGCGGACACGGCCGCCGGCTTTCCATCTGCGCCGTAATATGCAAGCGTTATCCCATTAAAGCCCCTGCCCGGAACGATTCCCTCACTGAATGTCACCCTGATCGTCGTATCAACAGCGACGCTTAAGGCTCCATTGTTTGGGCTGGTCGACATAATGTCGGGATATTTAAGGTCGACTATAAACGGGATGTTTTTTACTGTTTCGTTCCCTGCTGCGTCGGATGCAGCAAGCACAAGAGTGTGCTCTCCGTCGCTTAGCGGCCGGCCGTCAGCTGTGATGAACCCCGTATCAGGGGCAATATCACATATCCCATCAAGCGTGATCCTTGGAGTAATGAATTTTATTCCTTCGCCATCCTCATCGGTAGCTGTGTAGCTAAGCGCCGGAGAATCACTCTCCATTATGCTGCCCGATACGGGCGCCGAAACGGTAACTATGGGTGCGACTGTATCTTTCTTGATGGGCTTTTCATACGTGAAATCTTCTTCTGGGATGAGATTCCAGTTGCTGTCGGTACCGAAACCGGCCACCCCGTCGGCGGTAATCGTTCCGTCTGCCAACGATGAGACGTCGAAAATCATCGAGAACTCGCCGTTATTGGCAGTGGTGGTCTCCAGTAACGCATAACCGCTCGTGTCGCCGGCTTGATCGAACGTTTTGTCGTAAAGCGCAACATCGACGATTTCACCGGCTTCGGCTGTGCCAGTTACCTCAACCGCATTTTTGTTATTGAGATTAATCCAAGCGGGAATCGACGCAATCGCGAAGCACTGCTCTTTTGTGACATTGACGGGGCCATATACCCCACTGAAGGTCCCGAATACAGATTGGACAGATACCTGTACCGTACCCTTCTTAAGCGTGGCTGTGTTTATTGGATACGCCGTATATGTACCGTTAATATCCGCTTGAGTGGATACTTCAACGTTATGCTGAACGTTATCCACTAAAGTGATTCTTACCAGAGACATCGGCGTTGCGGTGCCCGTTACCGCAACCAAAGCCTGGGTGCTCGCGGTTATCGGATTTGTTACATAGTCGATCGTTGGATTTACCAGGAATCCGCTATCACCCATTCCAATACCAACCGGTTGGGGTGTTCCGGCCGCCATTGCGACGCCACCCAGGGCTAGCGCAAGCAATAGAAACACCCCTAGTAGAGTTAAGCGCCAAAGACCAAAGCGTCTCAACCTTACTTTCTCAATTTCTTTACCAACCAATTTTAACCCTCCTCATATGTACGGTTTACTGTGCTAAACCAGATTTGCCACCGCCATTCTTAGGCGCTTGGCCTCATGCCGTCTTTCTTGTGGCATCAGCGTTACTATCTCTTTTCTATTCCTGGTATGAATACGTAATAAACGTTTGAATATCCGGCAGAGGCAATGCTCATAGGGCGACAGAGCACTTGACGAGGAGAAAAACGTAGGAACAAATATCGCTGCGTAAGATATTTCTTGGAGCATACAAGCGGCTGAATGTAGAGTAGAGAACTTCTTGCAAAGTATTTGTTACTATAAGATTGAGCCCTATTCAAACAGCACTAAGCGACGATTGAATCATTCGCTTTTTTGCTTTAACATTCTAACTCCAAGTACTGTTGCTGTGGATGAGGTAGCCCGGATGAAAATGGTTGTAGTGATAGTTAAGAGCTTCAAACTTGATTCAGTAAAAGAGGCGCTTATCAACGCTAATATTTCAGGCCTAACCGTAAAAGAAGTTACCGGTTTTGGCAGGCAGAAAGGTCACATAGAAACCTCCCGCGGGGCGTCGAGCGAAGTCCGATTTATCCCTAAAGTGAAGATCGAACTCGCCGTGCCTGACGAGCGCGTTGATGAGGTCGTCTCGATAGTAGAAACGATAGCCCACACCGGCGAGCTCGGCGACGGCAAAATCTTTGTAAATCCTCTTGAAGAAGTCGTGCGCATCAGAACCGGTGAGCGTGGTGAGGACGCACTCTAAAGTGCTAACCTACTTCGCGGCCTGATGACATTTCTGGCAGTAAGCGGCTGTGTGGCACTCATAGCAACCTCGACCGTCTTGCTGTGCCCGCGCTATATGATTCGCCCGCCAATTGCTATCATGTGAAACCGGCTTTTTCTTATGGCAATCTTTGCAGTATTTGTCCTCGTGACAATTCATGCAGTAGTCTTTATTAAACAAAGCGGCGGTTCCGTGGTTGGTGGCGGCCCATTGCTCGTTATGTGACGTGGGCTCTTTATGGCATACAGCACACCAAGTCGGCGCGGGTTCCGTGTAATCTTTATAGCGCGAGGCGATGGTTACATGCGTTACGCCCAATCCCGAGCCAAGGATTAATACGGCCGCTATTGCTATAAGGATAGTTGTGGTACGCCGAGATAATACGCTTTTCTTATCCTTAGACGGTTTCTTTGTGTGCTTCCCCGATTGCCCTTTTGTTTGATCTTTTGATTGTTTTTGACCTTTCATTGCCAACCTTTCTAGCGCTTTAATACTGTTAACCCTAAGCCTTATTTGAAGACAAAATAAAGCCTAACAAGCATTATACGAAATTCCATGCCAAGCTTACAGATTATAGGACAAAAGCGGTCTTCTTTGACGGCTACAAAGGCGCTTTAATATGATAGTATGGTGGTTGGCGTTGACATATGGTTCAATGCACGCACTAAAACTAGATGTGCTCGCGTGAGAACCCCCTGTACGCCATACGTTTTTTACATCTTGCTGCTTGGCGGTATATATAACTATGGAACCAAAGAGTAACAATCCGATTAACGGCCTCACCGAAGCCGAAGTTAGAGAACGCATGCAACGTGGCAAGGTTAACGCCGTCAAGGAGACGACGAGCCGCTCTTACGCCGAGATTATTCGTTCTAATGTCTTTACGCTGTTTAATGCGATTCTTGGTGCACTGCTTGTTGTAATCCTTCTATTTGGCTCGATCAGAGATGCTTTGTTCGGCCTTGTTCTCGTCGCTAACACGTTGATCGGCACTATACAAGAAGTGCGGGCAAAATGGACGCTCGACCGGCTCTCGCTACTTAGCGCCCCAAAAGCCCGCGTTATCCGTGATGGGAAAAGCTTTGAGATCGCCATGAGCGATGTAGTGCTCGACGATGTGCTTGAACTAAGACCGGGCGATCAGATTGTGGTTGACGGGATAGTCTTACACTCCCAAAATCTTGAGGTTGATGAATCGCTTCTTACCGGTGAATCGCTGCCGGTTACTAAAGCCCCCGGTGATACCGTGCTATCGGGAAGTTTCGTGGTTGCCGGGACCGGCTTAATCAAGGCAAACAGAGTAGGCACCGATGCGTATGCACGAAAGCTAGCGGCCGAGGCGCGTTACTTCAGCCCGGTGCGCTCGGAGCTGCAAAACGGTATTAACACTATCCTGCGCTATGTAACGTGGATAATTATTCCTACATCGCTCGTCCTGCTGGTGAGCCAACTTCAAGCGCATATATCGTTTAGCGCCGCTGTCACTGGGTCGGCCGCCGGCATTATCGGGATGATTCCTCAGGGGCTGGTTCTTCTTACCAGCGCGGCATTTGCGGTAAGCATTATATCGCTTGGACACAGGAACGTCCTGGTACAGCAGCTACCGGCGGTCGAGGTGCTGGCGAGAGTCGATGTGTTGTGCCTTGATAAGACCGGGACAATTACCGAAGGCATCCTGTCTTTTAGTCGCTTAGAGCTATTAGATAACGGCAACGATGAAGCATGCCAAGCCCTTGGCGCTTTGGCTGCAGAAGCGGCTTATCAAAATCCTACACTGGGGGCAATTGCTGCAGCCATACCGGCACCCGGGGGCTGGCAGGAGGTGGGTTCCGTCTCCTTTTCATCCGCACGGAAATGGAGCGGTGCGAGCTTTACCGGGCACGGAACCTGGCTTCTCGGAGCTCCCGAGGTGCTGCTAAGTGGTGCTAATGTAGATGAATCCGTGCTCAACCGTGTCAACGCTCTCGCCGGAACCGGTTTGCGGGTCCTCTTGCTTGCCAAAAGCAGTGAAGCTCTTGAAGATGAGAAACTGCCGGATAATATTAAGCCGGTTGCCCTCGTTGTCCTTGAAGAAAAAGTACGCCCGGATGCTGCAGCCACCCTGCGCTATTTCGATGATCAGGGTGTCGCTATAAAGATAATCTCTGGAGATAATCCCAGCACGGTCGCTACGGTAGCCTCACGAGCAGGGCTAAACAACATTGGCGAACCGGTTGATGCCCGGCAACTCCCCTCGGATATTGCAGAGCTCGCTAGGGTATTGAATGAGCGTGTGATTTTCGGCCGCGTAACCCCTCAACAGAAGCAGCAGATGGTCAAAGCGCTTCAATCTAAGGGTCACGTGGTCGGCATGACGGGAGACGGAGTAAACGACGTGCTGGCGCTCAAAGATGCGGACCTTGGGATCGCTATGGGGTCTGGCGCACCGGCAACGAAATCGGTTGCCGAGATCGTTTTGCTTGACGGCAAATTCTCGACGCTTCCCGGCGTTGTTGCCGAGGGGCGGCGCGTTATCGCAAATATCGAGCGGGTCGCCAACCTTTTCTTGACCAAAACCGTCTACGTTACGCTCATAACTATTGCTATCGCATTGTTACTTTGGCCGTTTCCGTTTCTACCGCGACAGCTTACTTTGATCGACGCGATAACCATCGGTATTCCTGCATTTGTGCTGTCATTTGCCCCGAGCAAACAACGCTACCGGCCAGGCTTTATTAACCGTGTGCTTCATTTCGCCATACCCATAGGTCTAACGGTTGGCCTTACGGCGCTTATTTCTTACACATTGGCACGATTGTCCCCTGGCCTGAGCACCGCTCAAATGCAAACCGCCGCGACGTTAACGCTTATTATTCTCGGTCTTTGGGTGCTTACGATTGTAGTGCGGCCGCTTACCTTCTGGCGGGCTATGCTGGTTGCGTCGATGGTAGCCGCGCTCGCCGTAGTGCTCATCGTTCCAGCTATCCGCACTTTCTTAGCCCTCGAGTTTCCGTCGACGCAAGTGCTGTATCAGATATCGGCCGGGATTATAGCTGCGGGCTTTCTTATGGAGGTTGAATGGCGGTTGGTAGGCGAGTGGATAAAACAGAAAAGCCCGTCTTAGATAAGTAGCTAAGAATAGTAAAGCCGTCTTGAAACAAAAAAGGGCCGCTGCCAGCGGCCCTTTGAAGCGTCCTTTGTCATGCTTATCGCACTGAATCCTAGATATCGTAGTACATATAGAACTCATACGGATGCGGGCGGAGCCTGAGTGCATCGACTTCGTTTTCCCTCTTGTATGCGATCCATGCTTTGATAACATCTTCGCTGAAGACATTGCCCTTGAGCAGGAATTGGTAATCGGCTTCGAGTGCGTCGAGCGCCTCATCAAGACTACCCGGCATTTGCGGGATCTTTGCAAGCTCTTCCGCTGGAAGCTCGTAGAGGTCTTTCTCCATCGGCTCGCCCGGATGGATACGGTTTTCGATACCGTCAAGACCGGCCATCAGCATTGCTGAAAACGCCATGTACGGGTTGCAGCTCGGGTCTGGGAAACGAATCTCAACACGTTTCGCCTTCGGTGACGGTGAGTACATCGGGATGCGGATTGACGCCGAGCGGTTTCTTGCTGAATACGCAAGGTTAACCGGTGCCTCAAAACCCGGGACCAGCCTCTTGTATGAGTTAGTGGTCGGGTTGGTGAGCGCAGCGAGTGCTTTCGCATGTTTAACAATACCGCCGATATAGAAGAGCGCCATTTCGCTGATGCCGGCGTATTCGTTTCCGGCGAAGAGCGGTTTGCCGTCTTTCCAGAGGCTCTGGTGGGTATGCATACCACTACCGTTATCACCAAAAAGCGGCTTTGGCATAAATGTTGCGGTTCTGCCGTTCATATACGCCACGTTCTTAACGATGTACTTGAAGAGCATAAGGTCATCAGCTGTTTTCAAGAGCTCGCCGAAGCGCATGTCGATCTCGCCCTGGCCCGCCGTTGCAACTTCGTGGTGCTGTGCCTCGACATAGATGCCGCATGCTTGCATAACGGTAACCATCTCAGCACGTAGATCGTCCTGGCTATCGGTCGGTGGTACCGGGAAATATCCTTCTTTGTGGCGCGGTTTGTAGCCGAGGTTCGGCTCTTCATATGCACCGGTATTCCATGTACCCTCAATGGAATCAATCTCGTAGTAGCCCTCGTGTGAGTTCTGATCGAAACGAACGTTGTCGAAGATGAAGAACTCGGCTTCAGGGCCGACGAAACAGGTGTCGGCAACGCCGGTCGACTTCATGTAATTGACCGCTTTTCTCGCTATGTAGCGCGGGTCGCGATCGTAAGGCTCTTTGGTGATCGGGTCTGCGATATCGCAGATAAGGCTCATGGTCGGATACTTTTTGAACGGATCCATCATCGCGGTATCCGGATCGGGCAGGATGATCATGTCTGAGGCATTGATTGCTTTCCATCCCCTGATGGATGAGCCGTCAATTCCAAAGCCCGCCTCAAAGCTGTCTCCGTCGAGCTCGGCAATCGGAACCACAAAATGCTGCCAAACGCCCGGCAAGTCGATGAACTTCAGGTCCACAAAGAGAACTTCGTTCTTCTTTGCGAACTCCAATACATCTTTCGGTGTTCTACTCATGCTATTCCTCCTTAAGGACTTATATACAATTCGCCCACCCCTAATACTAAAAGTAGGCGAGCGTGCACAGCGTATATTAAGGAATATACAGGTACAATGTTACGGTTATGTTACGGATATATTAATTTCTGGGGATTTTATGAAATATTACCGCTTAAACCGGTAGCCTACGTTGCGCACCGTCTCGATGAGGGATTCATGACCGCCGAGTTTAGAGCGTAAACGCCGGACGTGGACATCGACCGTGCGCGCTCCGCCATAGTAATCGTAACCCCAGATGATACTCAAGAGCTGGTCGCGCGTGTAGACACGGCCGCGGTTTGTAATGAGGCATTTAAGGAGTTCGTATTCTTTAAATGTGAGATCAAGCGGCTCGCCGTCGATCGAAACTTCGTAGCTGTCGAAGTTGACCGTCATTCCGTCAACGGTGAGTACCTTCTCGGCTAACTCATCGACTTCTTTGGTTTCATAGCCTCCGTGCTTAATAAGCGCGAGTTTGATGCGTAGTTCGAGCTCTATTGCCGTATAAGGATTAAACATAACATCGTCTACGCGCTCCAGAACGCCGCTGCTGTCGAAGTCGCCGCCATCGATAACGACAAGAACGACCTTTTTTAGATCATCGTTGCCTAGCGTTGTCAATTCGGGGTAATCGGTGACGATGATTTCGGGGCTCTCATCATTAGTGATAAGGATGCGGTATCCAAGTGTCGCCAAATCGACTAGAAGTTTTTCTTTTAATGCGAAGTTTTTGGTTTTTACAAATACTGATTTCATCTAGCCTACCTTGCCCTTTTCGGGCTTAACCGCTATCAACATAGCAGCTTCTCTAGATTTGCGATACAGTAACCCTGCGCCGCTTCAAGTAGTGGAAACTCACTACTTTGGCCTCCCCTTTGCTTGACCGTCGCACTCGGACTGTGTCGATACTGTATTGTAACAGACTCGCATATCTAGAATAAATATCGGCAACTGTTAGTAAAGCAGAAAGACCTGTTACTAGTGTGCAGCGAGCCTTTTCTCGTTATTCTAATATGTTAGCGCCACACTTTTAATATGCGTACAAGTTGCCGTACGGGCGCTTCGACACCGCTTTAATCTTGATAAACTCGCCGGCCAGTATCTCGTCTGCATTAAGACCTACGTCTTCTGCAAACTCGGTAACGTACTTTTTGATGAGCGCGCGATCTCTGTCGTCGAGCTCGAGCACCGCTACTTCTTTGCCGAGCTTGTATTGCTCGAGTTGGCCGCGTACATAGATAACACCGTTGTGCATGCCGGTGCCGAAATAGTTACCGGCAATCTCGTCTTTACCGTTGTTGCCGGTAGGTAGGCCGAGCAGTATCAAGGTGCCGCCGGCCATGTACTCGCCGAAGAAATCCCCTGCGGTTCCGCCGATAACGACAACCGGTATTTTTTCATGATATTCCTTCATGTGGATACCGACGCGGTAGCCGACATCGCCCTTGATAAAGAGCTTGCCGCCGCGCATGCCGTATCCGAGAACATCACCGGCGTCGCCGTGGATGATGATCTTGCCCTCGTTCATCGTGTTGGCCACGTGGTCCTGAGCGTTTGCATAAACATTAATCATCGGGCCGTTCATGAAAGCGCCGAGATCGGCACCCGGAATTCCCTCGACTATTATGTTAACCGGGATATCGATTGCATCGCCGATATAGCGCTGCCCGTTTACGTTAACCAGCTTGATCTCGGTCTCGCCGTTTCTTACGGCCTCGCGGATCTTCTCGTTAAGGTCGCGGTAGTGCAATCCCTTTGCATCAATTACGAATTCTTGTGTACTGACCGGCATTACGACACACCCAACCTTTCTTTGCGCAGTTCAATTGGGAAATCGATGTAGCCGAAATCATCGGCAAGCAAGCGGTCGCGCATGTCGCTGACGTCGATTTGGTCGCGGATAAGGCCGGTAACCATGCCTGCCCTTTCAACCTTGCCGGCAAATACCGCGCCGACAACCGTGCTTCCCCTCAAGACGATCTTGCGGTAGCTGTTCTCTTCCACTTTGGTGAGGACTTCGAGATCGTCCGATTCGACATTTGACAGACCGACGGTGATGACCGGCACGCCGAAGAGCTCGATTGAGTTCATCGCCAGGCCTCCGCCGAACTCGCGGTCGACACCGGCCATGTTAAAGCCGGCGATTTTGCCCTGGATGTAGGCGTTGGGCCAAATCGGCATCACGCGCACACCGCCGTTTAGATAATCGGGGCCTTCTGCGACATCGCCTGCGGCGTAGATATCTGTGAGGTTCGTGCGCATATGGTCGTCGACGATAATTCCGCGATTTGCCTCAACGCCGCTCTCCTTAGCAAAGCCCGCGTTCGGGATAACGCCGATGGCGACAACGACCGCGTCGCAGTCGAGCGCCTTGCCGCTTTTTAGTTTTACACCGTTCGCCATCCCGGCGCTGTCGCCAATGATTTCGGCAACGGTATCTTCAGTGATAATAGTGATTCCGGCTTGCTCGAGCGCCTTCTGGACGATATTGCCCGCCTCGACATCGAGAACGGTTGCCATAACGCGATTGGCCAGCTCAACGACTGTGACTTTTACACCACGATGATGCAGACTCTCCGCTGCTTTCAAGCCGATCAAACCGGCGCCGATCACGATGACGTGCTTGAGCTCGGGTACCATTGCGTCAAGCTTCTTAGCATCATCCATTTTAATAAACGTCATAACCCCGCCGAGCCCTAACCCCTTCATCGGCGGGATGAACGGGCTTCCCCCGGTCGCAATCAGCAGCTTGCTGTAGGCGACCTCTTCACCGTTGTCGAGCTTGACCGATTTCCTGGCCCGCTCGATCTCGGTGATTTTCCTGCCAAGCATCGTGGTAACGCCGTTTCGTTCGTAGAAATCGGGCGCACGATAGCCCATCATATCTTCTTTTACCTGACCGGCGAGGTACTCCGAGATAAGCGGGCGAGAATACACTGCATACGGTTCGTCGGAGATAACGGTTATGTTGATCTCTTTATCCACTTTTCGTATGGCTTCGATAGCGCCGACGGCTGCTACCGAGTTGCCGATAATAACGTAACTCATTCCTACCTACCTCTCCTCGTAAATTAGCGCCCCGTTGGGGCAAAAATCGACGCACGCGGGCGTCTCGCGGTCAGGGCATAAATCGCACTTGGCGATTTTTCTTCTCTCAAGGTCGCGCTGGGGGGCGCCGTGGGGGCACACCAGCACACACGTCCAGCAACCGACACATTTATCTACGTTGTACACTACTGCGCCGCTCTCGTCTTTGGTGAGCGCACCGGTGATGCAGCTCTCGACGCATTCCGGCTCGTCGCAATGACGGCACTGGACGGCGAATGAGACCGGGCGCAGCTCTTCGACGAGCACCCGCGCGACCGGGCGCGGCGTCTCTTTCTTGTGCGCTTTGATTATGTTCTTAGATTTGGAATGCTCGGTCCGGCAATATACTTCACACAGCCTGCAGCCGATGCATACCTCTTCTTTCGCGTAAACTCGTTTCATATCTCCTCCACCTTTTCCTATGCCATCGGCGCGCCGGCGATCTGAATCCCAAGAACGTCCATCTCTTCCTTGGATAGACCGACTGCACGCAGGTGTAGTCTGTTTCCACGCAGTGACTCGACCGCGTTGACGCCCATGCCGCCGAGCATCTCGCTGATTTCGTGCGACCAGCCTCTGACCAAATTGTAGAGGCGCTCGGCTGCGACTTCGGGGTTGAGCCGTTTCTCGAGATACGGATCTTGCGTCGCGATACCCCAGTTGCATTTGCCGGTGTAGCACTTCTGGCAAACATGGCAGCCCATCGCAACGAGCGCCGCCGTACCGAGGTACACAGCGTCCGCGCCGAGCGCGATCGCTTTGATAACGTCGGCCGAGTTTCTGAAACCGCCCGCCGCTACGACGGATGCTCTATTGCGGATGCCTTCTTCACGCAGGCGGGTGTCGACCGCCGCAATCGCGAGCTCGATGGGGATACCAACGTTGTCCCTGATCATCGTCGGTGCGGCGCCGGTGCCGCCGCGAAAGCCGTCAATTGCGATAATGTCTGCGCCGGCGCGGGCGATACCGCTTGCGATAGCCGCAACGTTATGAACCGCCGAAATCTTGACCGATATCGGTTTCGTATATTCTGTCGCCTCTTTCAAACTGTAAATCAGCTGGCTGAGGTCTTCAATCGAGTAAATGTCGTGATGCGGAGCCGGTGAAATGGCATCCGAGCCGACCGGAATCATTCGGGTAACGGAAACCCGCTCGCCGACTTTCTCGCCCGGCAAGTGACCGCCGATACCGGGCTTTGCGCCCTGGCCGATTTTGATCTCAATCGCCGCAGCGGTATCGAGATACTCGCTGTGTACGCCGAAACGACCCGACGCGACTTGGACGATCGTGTTCGGACCATACTTATATAGGCTCTTGTTCAAGCCGCCCTCGCCGGTATTCCAGAAGGTGCCGAGCTCTTTCGATGCCATCGCAAGCGCGAGCACCACGTTGTGGCTGACCGCGCCGAACGACATCGCCGAAAAGAGAATCGGCGTCTTTAGGCGAAGGGTCGGGCGCATCTCGGTTTTAAGAACCGGCTCGCCGTTTATCCACTCCACTTCGAGACTATCCGGCTTGCTGCCGAGATAGGTGCGAAGCTCCATCGGCTCGCGGAGCGGGTCGATGGACGGGTTGGTAACCTGGCTTGCGTTGAGCAGCATGTGGTCCCAGTAAATCGGATACGGCTTCGGGTTACCCATACCGGTGAGCAAAACACCGCCGGTTTCAGCCTGTTTCCAGATGTATTTCAAGGTTTCATCCGTCCAGTTGGCGTTGCCTTTTACGTCGTGGTTGTTCTTCTTTAAGGAAAGCGCCTTGGTCGGGCACAGCGTTACGCAGCGCTGGCAGCCCGCGCAGTTCTCTTCGTTGGGCGTGTAAACTTCGCCCTCTTCGTCGAATGCATGGCACTCGAACGCGCACTGGCGGACGCACACACCGCAATCGATGCATTTATCCTTGTCGCGCTCTATCGTTATCTCGGATAGCTGGTATGTTTTAAGCGCCATTTACGCCACCGTCCCCTCTAGCTGCCGTACGGCAGCGCTATCTTTTTTTACCGGGTTTTTTAGCGTACCGATAACCGGCTCGCCGGCTTTCGGGTTCCAAATCTTATCAAGTTCCGGCGAAATCTCGCGGATGGCCGCCTCCTCGCTTGCGACATAGAGCATGTCGTCTTTGCGCGCGGCAATCATCGGGCGAAGCTTCACGCGGTCTGCCAGGGCAATCATGCCGTTGGTGTGGCCGACGATAAACGCGAACGGCCCGTTCAGCAAGATGCCGCCGTAAACCACTCGGAGCGCCTCGTAGACGTCGGCTGCCGGGTCGCCTTTTTCTTTCATGCGGTCGATCTCGTCCCAAAACGGGGCCGAGAGAACCTTGCAGGCAACTTCAACCGGCAGTTTATGTTTTCTCAAGAGAAGGTCGAACGCATAGGCGCCGACTTCGGTGTCGGTGAGCATCGTGCACTTGTAGCCGAAGCTCTCAAGGTAGCGCTTGTTGATGCCGTAGGACGAAATCTCGCCGTTGTGGACGAGCGCCCAGTCCAAAATGGTAAACGGGTGCGCGCCGCCCCACCAGCCGGGTGTGTTGGTCGGGAACCTGCCGTGACCGATCCACGTGTACGCTTCGTACTCGTCGAGACGGTAGAACCGGCCGACATCCTCAGGGTAACCAACAGCTTTGAACGCGCCCATATTCTTGCCCGACGAGAAGATAAACGCGCCCGGGATAATCGTATTGATGCGCATGACCGACTCGATGACAAAGTCTTCCTCATCGGTACAACCGTCGAGCTTGCTTGGTTTTGGTAGCACGAAGTAGCGCCAGAGGAGCGGAGCTTTGCCGACCCCGGGAACCTTCTTTGTAGGGATTTCTTCTTCGGTTTCGACATGGAACCACTCGCCGAGCAGCTCTTCCGCCTGGCTCTGTGCGTAGACATCATCATACATGATGTGGAACGCATAATAATCCTTTTTATCCGGGTAGATGCCGTATGCGGCAAAACCGCCGCCAAGGCCGTTCGAGCGATCGTGCAGGATTTCCATCGAGCGGATGATTGCTTCACCGCTCATGAGCCTGCCGTCCTCGCTCATCATGCCGGCCAAACCGCATCCGGAAATGTTTCTGCGATGTATCCGACCTTTCACACTTACCTCCTAAATTTACTCGTAAACGGCGATGTGCCAACGATATGCTTAAGCTAGCTGCGCTATCGCGATAAAGTCAGGTCGCCATTATTGCCAGTAATAAAAAACGCCAATATCCGATGTGGATATTGGCGCCATTGCCATAGTATTTAACTGTTTATTTATTATATTAAGATTGTGTTACGGTGTCAAATTTCAAACTAGACGCTCTCCACGCAAAGATACCTCACGGATGAAGCTGGCGATTATTAGTTGTTAGGCTGATAACGCACCCTTAATTTCGGTTTTTGGGCTTGAGCAACCGACTAAGACAGCACACATTGATAAGGCAATTAAAGAACTTAGTAATAGTTTTTTCACACCAGTATCCTTTCATGTTATTAAAACATCTTATCGCGTCCTACTGTTCCTTCCATTGGTTGCATTTTGTGGGATTTGCCCATAACCCGAGCCCCCGTTGACCCCGTAGGAGTTATAACTAAAAGTTGTGGATTGGCTTTTTAAGCAAAAAAGCGTACCCTTCCTTTTGAGACCAATCAAACGAAAGGAGCACGCTTTTATGTTGCATCTTACAACGAATGGATCTGATTGGCTAGAGGAAAAGAGCTTAGCAGAGATGACGCTGGATGAACTCGCACGGGAGGGCGCAAAACGAATGATCAAAGAAGCCATGAAGCTGGAGGTCGCCGAATACATCGAAGCCCTCAAGCACTTGCGCGATAGCCAAGGATGTGCGCTCGTAGTGCGAAACGGTTGCGGCAGGCCCCGTAAGGTAACAGTTGGCTCCGGTACCATAGAAGTATCGGCGCCCAGGGTGAATGACCGCAGGGAGGGCAAGAAGTTTACAAGCTCAATCCTGCCGCCGTATATGCGCCGATCCCCAAAAGTCACCGAACTGCTCCCCCTTCTCTATCTTAAGGGGCTTTCAACCGGGGACTTTACCGAGGCACTGGGCTCTCTACTTGGCGAAGATGCCGCCGGGCTCTCAGCCACCAGTATCACCAGGCTTAAAAGTATCTGGACTGAGGAGTACCGTGAGTTTAAGAAACGCGATCTCTCTGAGAAAGACTACGTCTACATCTGGGCGGACGGCGTTCACCTCTCAATTCGCTTAGATGATGAGAGGCTGTGCTTGCTTGTTATCATCGGGGTTGCCCTCGACGGCAAAAAAGAAGTCATCGCAATAGAGGACGGCTACCGCGAATCGAAGGAATCCTGGGCAAGTCTGCTTCGCGATCTTTCCCGTCACGGGATGAAACCACCGGTCTTGGCTACCGGCGACGGGGCCTTAGGGTTCTGGACGGCCATGCGCGATATATGGCCCGAAACTAAAGAGGAGCGCTGCTGGGTGCACAAAATCGCAAACGTACTCGACAAGCTCCCCAAAGGATTACAGCCAAAGGCCAAAGCAGCACTTCACGAGATGATGTATGCGCCGACCAAGGATTACTGCCTGCATGAGATGGGGCTTTTTGAGCAAGACTATGGGACAAAATATCCTAAGGCGGTCGAGTGCCTTCTCAAGGACGTGGATACGCTCACCACGCACTTTGAGTTTCCCGGTGAGCACTGGGTGCATATCCGCACCACCAACCCGATCGAGTCGACCTTTGCCACAGTGAAGCTAAGAACGAGAGTCACCAAAGGAGCCGGCTCCCGAGAGGCCGGGCTTACTATGGCGTTTAAGTTGCTCGAATCTGCCGAGAAGCGATGGTACCGTATTAGGGCACCGCATTTGGTCGCAAAAGTACGGGAGGGCG